>CBIMJC010000207.1:0-7371 GCA_966244125.1 uncultured Rheinheimera sp. | reverse complement strand
CCAGCATCACATGAGGTAACGGATTGTCTTCGATGTAGCTTAAAGCATCGCCAAAACCAGACTCAGCGGTAAACTCGGCCAACGCCTGACTTTTATCAATAAACTGCACCTCTGCCACTTCAGGGTTGGCCTGCAGCAAAGCGATCAGTTCAGCGATCTGAGTTTCATTGGTCTCTGCTTTTAAAAACAAGCTGATTTGTGCCGCCTGATCCACACTGGAGCTGACCTGTTGCAGGTTTTTTACCATTAAATGCAAAGTCACAGGCAAAGTTAAACTGACACCAAGCACGGCTACTGTCAGTAAAGACGACGCCGGCGTCAGCCAGATTTCGCCTAAACTGGTCAAAGCCTGACGCAGATGATGCACCCAAAACATCACAAATCTGTTCCATACACTTTGTCTGACCGCAGTAGCTCCTGTGGCGCGGCCCTGAAATAAAATACTCATTCGTCGGCTCCGTAGGAGGTTAAGCCATCGTTGATCATACGGCCATTTTTTAAAGTCAGGGTACGGTAACGCATCCGTGCTAATAAACTTAAATCATGACTGGCAATCAGCACCGACACGCCGACCTGATTAAAGGCTTCGAAGACATTCATGATATCTTTGGATAAATCCGGGTCCAGGTTCCCTGTGGGTTCATCAGCTAACAATAAAGGAGGCCTGTTCACTACGGCGCGGGCTATACCAACCCGTTGTTGTTCACCACCAGATAAAGTGTGAGGCAGGCAACGCACTTTATCCAAAAGCCCTACTTTGTCCAAAGCCGCATGCACTCTTTTGGTCATGTCTTTGCCGCTAAAACCTTCAATCACTAAAGGCAAAGCCACATTGTCGAACACGCTGTGATTCATCAACAGCTTATGGTTCTGGAAAATCATGCCAATGTCGCGGCGCACATAAGGCACCTGGCCTTTACTAACACGGCTTAAATCCACACCATTGATAAAGACTTTTCCGGTGGTCGGGCGTTCAATCAGACTGATCAGTTTTAATAAGGTACTTTTACCTGCACCTGAATGGCCTGTTAAAAAAGCCATTTCGCCTTTTTCCAGATGGAAACTGACTCTGTCCAAAGCGACAAAACCACCACTATAACTTTTTGTGACTTGCTCAAAACGCAACATAATCAGAGATCCCTGGCAAACAATGCCTTAATAAAATCTTTACTGTCAAAGACCCGCAAGTCATCTATGCCTTCACCTACCCCAATATAACGGATAGGTAATTTAAACTGATCAGCGATGGCAAAAATAACACCACCTTTGGCTGTGCCATCGAGCTTGGTTAAGCTGATACCGGTAATATCCACTGCTTCTTTAAACAGGCGCGCCTGACTTAACGCATTCTGCCCTGTACCGGCGTCCAGCGTCAGCATGACTTCATGCGGCGCATTGGCGTCGATTTTTTTCATCACCCGGACTATTTTTTTCAGCTCTTCCATTAAATGCGCTTTGTTTTGCAAACGACCTGCAGTATCGGCGATCAATACATCCACGCCACGGGCCTTGGCCGCCTGATAGGCATCAAAAATCACAGACGCACTATCGGCTCCGCTGTGCTGAGCTATCACTGGAATAGCATTACGTTCACCCCAGACCTGCAGCTGCTCTACAGCTGCGGCTCTGAAGGTATCGCCAGCAGCCAGCATCACTGACTTGCCTTGCTGTTTAAACTGCTGCGCCATTTTGCCTATAGTGGTGGTTTTACCCACTCCATTAACGCCAACCATCAGAATGACAAAAGGACCGGCAGCACCTTGCAGGACCAGAGGTTGTTCCACATCATCCAACAATAACGCCATTTCCTGCTGCAATTTATCGTACAACGCATCGGCATCTTTTAATTCTTTGCGATCCGCATGTTGCACCAGCTGTTTAATCAATTTCTGACTGGTATCAACCCCGACATCGGCCATCAGCAGTTGGGTTTCTAATTCTTCATACAGCTCATCATCAATTTTTTTACCTAAAAACAAGCTGGCCAGGCCATTGCCTAAATTTTGGCTGGTTTTGGTTAAACCTTGTTTTAAGCGGGCAAAAAAACCAGGTCGTTCTGCAGGTTGTGGCTGTAATTCAACAACAGGGGCTATAACAACCTCCTGCTGAGTTTCGGTCGGCAGCGCTTCGGGTTGCTCTTGGGTTGTCTGTGTAACTTCAACAGGAGCAACGGCTTCAGCCCCTTCAACACTTTTGACGTCCTGAATGACTGAAACTTCAGTATCAGCCTCAGGCTGTGGGGCTACGGGCTGGATCTGTTGCTCTGCGGCTTGCTCAACAGGCGCAGCCTCTGTTTTTTTACCAAAACCAAGCCAGGAGAAGAGTTTATTTTGCTTTGTCATAAAGGTCGCTGCCAGAAGATCCGAAAACTAAGGTAAAATTGGCCCATATAGTACCATCTTTAAGATGCAGGACAAAAATACTCAATGAAAACAGCAAAGGGCCGCAGTACAGTGGTAGCACACCAGGGACCAGGTTTTGTCAGACTCATTAGTGGCAAATGGAAAGGCCGGCGTTTACCTGTGCTGGATGCTGCAGGATTAAGGCCCACCTCAGACAGAGTCAAAGAAACATTGTTCAACTGGCTGATGCAGGATGTGGCTGGCAGCACTGTGCTGGACTGTTTTGCCGGTAGTGGCAGCCTGGGATTAGAAGCCTTGTCACGTTATGCCGATTTTGTTTTGTTGCTGGAAAAAGAAGCCAAAGCCGCCACTTTGCTAAAGCAACATCTGAAAAGTCTTGGTACTGACCAGGCTGAGGTGTTACAGACAGACACTTTGTTGTGGTTACAAAAACCAGCTCAGCGTCAGTTTGATCTGGTGTTTATTGATCCACCTTTCCGGCAGAATATGGCGATCCCATGCTGTAAAGCCTTAGCAGAACAAGGCTGGCTCAAACCAGGGGCGCTGATTTACCTGGAGACAGAAAAAGAACTGGCTCTGGATCAACTTCCATCTGACTGGCAATTACTGAAAGAAAAAGTAGCAGGCCAACTGGCTTACAGGCTCTGGCAACAACCTTAAACCCGAAAATTAAACTGTCGCAACAACGTTCCCGACAGTTGCGACATACCGTCCTTCCATGGACATCGTCGAAAATATGCTCCTGCATTTTCGACATACCGTCCTTCCATGGACATAAAAAAGGCGCCATCAGGCGCCTTTTCTACATATAAATTCGATTAGCTTGCGCTACGGGCTTTGATGGCTTCCAGTATTGGAGAAGAAGCAAAACCATTGCTGGTGGCCCACTCTACGTCACCTGATTTAGCAACCTGGCTGCCTGGTAACTGCTTGATGATGAATTCAGCAGTATCAGCTGCATTGTGTTTGATAGCGTGACGCACTAAAGGTAAACCGTTACAAATGATACCGTCATAAATACTTTTTAAACGTAAACGGTTGTCTGACAGCGCTTTGCGCAGGTCGTTTTTGTTGTTATCAGCCACGTATGCGCAGATGGATTGAACCATTTGGTCATTGGCAGAAGCTGTTGGTGCAACAAATTGAGCAGCGGCGATAGCGATTAAAGCAACAAATTTAAATTTCATAACAAGCTCCGGTGTTGGCTAACACTGATCTAAGGATCAGGCTGATTGGTCTGTGTAAACAGGCTGAAACTTCAACAACAGCATTTTGCTGTCATTTATCAGCGAACACGAAAGGAGGAGCTTTGATACCAGTAAACTGGTGTGGATGCGTCCTACGTAATCATCAGATTACGGCAGCCCAGCCATCATAGGTTTCCCCTTAGATCTGAAGCTTTGCGTGTACTCCCTTTCGGGAGACTTGCCTTTCGAGCGCGCGCATTTTAAGCAGTGAGTTGCTTTTATGCAAGAAAAATTTCAATGCTTTTTAATAAAGTTAAAGTATTGACTCTAAAAGAACTATTCATCCAGACAGCAAGACTTTTAGCCGTCTGAATTTTGGGTTTCAGGAACAAGTTCCATGCCCAGATTGCTCAATCCTTGTTCACGTACCCAGGCTTTTAACATCTGTACTTGTTCACGCTGAAAACCATCCTTTAATGGCGTAACTAAAGCTATCAGTTCTGACAGGCAATCCATTTCATATTCCATCAGCTCATGATCCCGCACCCACTTTTTCAGTTCAGCCTCAGTGGTAATGTCGATATCTTCAGCCTGATATTCAATTAAGCGGGCCACTGAGGCCTGAGATATTTTGGCCACGTTGACAAACTCAGAAGGGTCCTGGGACAAAATGCCATTGAGCATAGAATCTAAGGCTGTGGCTGTATCAATGGCCGGATAAACACCAAACATATCAAACTGACTTTGATCCGGAGTGGCCAGTTCTAACTCATTGCATAAACGCTCAAAGTTAATTTTCACTTTTTTGACAAACAACCATTCCCACACCAGATTCAGAATATCGCGGCATAACTTGGTGTCGCCAAAACCTGTCACTTCACTGAACAGCTGGTAATTAGGCAACATACGCTCCAGTAAAGTAGCAGCTATAGCGGCTTGCTGATAAAAGCCCAGTTCACGCATATTCTGGAAGTTATTTGCTTTTTGTTTCATCTTTTATCCATTCTGGTCTGGCAGCTGTGGCTGCGCATCATACACAAGCACAAGCGGACAGCAAACACCGTTATTTTTATTCAGTGTACTATCGGCATACCACTAATGCGAATATGATCAGAAACTTAGTCAGTCTTTCTCTCTTGCAAATACAGGTGACTTTATGTTGATGACCATGACTACCCCGGCTTTATTATTTCCGGCAATTTCGTTGTTGTTACTGGCTTACACCAACAGATTTTTAGTACTGGCTCAATTGATCCGCCAACTCAATACCCGCGAGGGCGGGCAAGTGCGGGATATGGCCAAACGTCAGATAGAAAACTTAAGGCAACGTATGTTTTTAATCCGCTCCATGCAACGTTGGGGGGTCATAAGTTTTGTGCTTTGTACTTTGTCGATGTTTTTTCTGTTTATGCAATACGAAATGGCCGGTCAGGTGGCTTTTGGCGCCAGCCTGGCCAGCTTGATTCTGAGTTTGCTGGTGTCTTTGTATGAAATTCAGATTTCCTGTAACGCGATAAAAATAGAGCTGGAAAGTATGGAACAAGAGCAGGCTTAACCTGCTCTGAGCTGAGCCAGTTGTTGTTCCAGAGCAGAGCAGTCGGCTTTATTATCCTGCTGCTGAATAGATAAAATAATTTCCCCCACAGGCAGGCCAAATTTATACAAAGTGGACTGATTTAACAGCTGTGTTGGCGTGACCAGATACAACCAGTCTTCCACTTTCACTTCGATCACACCATCCCCATCCGGGATTTGCAGCACATATTCCCAATACAAGGCATTGCCAGCCTGTTGGCCTGTTGCCGGGCCTGTCACATCTGCCGCCGAGCCCGTGACTTTGCCTTCGTTGTCTACCGCCAGTTGCCAGATCCTTTGCTCCACCCGGCCATCACTGAATTGAAACAACTCAAACAAAGTCCCCTCATTGCCTTGCCACTGACCGCAGAGCTCTGCTTCAAAGCGGACTGTTTGTTTGCCTTGCCAGTTTTTTACTACACCGTACGCATTCAGTGAGCCACTGAAATAATCCGGTAAATGAAAAACCGGGCTTTGTTGTTGATAATCCTGAACCTGATGACTGCAGCCCCATAACAACAGGGCCGAAAACAACGCAATCAAACGCATAGCAGAAACTCCTTTATTGATACTGCAAAGCTATACGTGACGACTGACAGTCTGGCTCAGTCCTGCACCAAAGCAAAACAACAATAAAAAGTAGCCCCCTGCCCTTCTACTGAATCAAAACCTATGGAACCATTCATGCCCTGAACTAACTCTTTTGAGATGGCAAGGCCAAGGCCTGTCCCCCCTGTTTGTCGGGTGTCTGACGCATCAGCCTGTGAAAAACGCTGGAAAATCCGGTCACGGAATTTTTCCGGAATGCCAGGCCCCTGATCACGGACTGCGATACGCACCAGTTTTTCCTCCAGACTCAGTTCAACCAGCACTGGTGCTGCAGCAGGTGAAAATTTGATGGCATTACTTAAGAAGTTGGATAACACCTGAATAAAACGTTTGGCATCTACTTTAATGCAGGCATCAGTGACAGTCGTCTGAATACTCAACTGTATATGCCGCTCCTGTGCCATCACTTTGTTGGCATCCAGAGCTTGTTGGATCAGAGGCAAAACCAGTTCGGTTTTCAGATCAAACTGCATTTTTCCGGCCGCTATTTTTTCAATATCCAACAAATCGTTAATCAGCAAAGTTAAACGCTGACAGTTTTTATAGGCAATACCAATCAGGCCACTGACTTTTTCCGGCATCTCTCCCATCACACCACCATGCAATAAACCTATAGCACCTGTGATGGACGTTAAAGGAGTGCGCAACTCATGGCTGACGGTTGAGACAAATTCATTTTTTAACCTTTCGATGCGTTTGCGATCACTGATATCCCGGACTGTACAGATATAAATCAGCCGTCCTTGTCTGCGGATCACAGACAAAGCCATTTCCATCGAGAAGGTAGTGCCGTCCGTCCTTAAGCCTTCCAATTCCCGGTTACAACCTAACAAAGGCTTGACACCCGGGGTTGGTAAATAAGCCTGTTGTGGCTGCTGATGTTGCCTCAGCACAGGTGGCAACAAACTGGACGCATAGTGTCCCAATAAATCTTCAGCTTTACAGCGAAACAACACTTGAGCTGCCGGGTTCATACTGGCAATACGACCGTTTTCGTCAATGGTAATAATGCCATCGACCACATTGTTCAGTATGGTTTGAGTGTGCTGGGCATATTCCTTACTGATTTGCTCCGCATCTTTGCGCTGTGCCACAGATAAAGTCTGCGCCATCACAGCAGCAATAGCGCTGACAAAAGCTTCTTCATCTGAGTGCCACTGCCGCCTCGGGCCTATATGTTCAAGGCACAATACACCCACCACTTTACCGGCAATCATAATGCCGGCGTCCAGCATAGAGCTGATCCCCAGAGGTTTAAGATAAAACTCAGAAAATTCGCGGGTTGCAGGATCGTTCAGTGCGTCATTCGCGCAAATCCAGCCCCGTGAGGCTACAGCGGCAAAATAGTCTGGATAATCTGCTCTTCTGAGCAACAACTGCCCGAGCTGAGACTTTCCGTCGCCCTGATGCAAAGCCAGACAAAACATTTCATCACCAGCCTCAGACAACATCCAGACACTGACTCTTTGGCATAACACTGCATCAGCGGTATAACGAACCAGGTTTTTGGCAAAAGCCAGACTGTCCCCGCTGGCTGCAGCTTCATCCATCACCAGTTGAGCTAAAGTGCTGCGCTGGCGTTCAGTCCTGCTCTGACTGTCTTTTTCTTCGGCCTCAGACTTTTTCCTGCTGCTGAT
>CBIMJC010000206.1:0-7373 GCA_966244125.1 uncultured Rheinheimera sp. | reverse complement strand
GGGCGCGAGCCGGACAAAATTGGGTGGCCAAGGTTTTAAGGCTGGGAGTGTCTGAGTGAGGAGCGGTAGCGACGAGCGAGTTGCCCAGCCGCCTTGGACGCACGATTTTGGGCCGGGCTTTCGCTGCGACCTGGGGTCGCCTTTTCTTTGGATACTTTCTTTTGGCGAAGCAAAAGCAAAGTATCTCGCCAGCGGCGAAACGCTTTAAAGTAAAAAATGTAGCAATCAACAACAGTTACCACTACAAGGCACTCCCGAGCAGTTACATTCTTGTACTGCCGCTGTGCGGCGAGTGCAACCTACAATGCGGCACGCATAACCTACCACATTGGCACAACACCTACGCCTGTTCAGCCCCATTAATCACAGCTTCAATATGATAACCATCTGGGTCAATCACAAAAGCCGCATAATACTCATCGCCATAATCTGGCCTCAGGCCTGCAGCACCATTGTCTTTGCCACCATGTTGCAATGCAGCTTTATAAAACTCATCCACAGCAGCCCGGCTTGGTGCAGCAAAGGCCAGATGAAAGCCGGGTATTGAACCTGATAAAGCCTGCGCTCTGAGTTTGATGGCAAATTTATCGTCGCCATTGCGGTAGCCATAACCTACAGCACAATCCGGGTCATCGTCGCTGATATCATCCCAAACCCGGACATAACCTAAAGCAGCTAACACAGCATCGTAAAAAGCTGCTGAACGATAAATATCAGAAACACCAAAAGAAACATGATGCAGCATAAAACCTCAGAGTAAGGATGGTTGATTCAGGAATGGCGGTATATCACAACTAGCCCGCCGACAATGTTCGGCGGGCAGTGATAAGCCCCGCCCCTACAATTCCCAATCGACGAGAAGTCCACAAACAACAAGGCCAGCTTACGCTGGCCTTCTAAAACTTACTTCTTATTCACCAGATTCGCTCTGGCTTTTAAGATGCGGTCCCGTTTGTACTGCTGATTTGGTGTCAGCGTATTACGTTTGCCAGCAAAGGGGTTTTCACCTTCGCGGAATTCAATCCGTACCGGTGTGCCCATCATCTGCAGGGACTTACGGTAATAGTTCATCAGATAACGTTTGTATGAATCCGGCAGATCTTCTACCTGGTTACCGTGGATCACGATAATAGGTGGGTTGTAACCACCGGCGTGAGCATATTTCAGCTTGACGCGACGGCCTTTCACCATAGGAGGCTGGTGATCTTCCACTGCCATTTTCATAATACGGGTTAAAAGCGCAGTGCTGACACGACGGGTGGCCGAGTCGAAGGCTTCTTCGACCGATTCAAATAAATTCCCCACACCTGAGCCGTGTAAAGCAGAGATAAAATGCAAACGGGCAAAGTCAATAAAACCTAAACGTCTGTCGAGTTCACGTTTTACATCTTCTTTGATACGGTCATCCAGTCCATCCCATTTGTTGACGGCGATCACCAATGAACGGCCTGAATTTAATACAAAACCTAAAATGCTTAAGTCCTGATCAGAAATACCTAAACGGGCGTCCAGCACTAAAATCACCACGTTGGCATCTTCGATCGCCTGCAGGGTTTTAATCACTGAGAACTTTTCGACCATATCGTCAATTTTGCCACGACGACGCACACCAGCAGTGTCGATCAGAGTGTATTCGCGCTCACCCCGTGTCATAGGGATATAAATCGAATCTCTGGTCGTGCCCGGCATATCGAATACCACCACCCGCTCTTCACCCAGGATACGGTTGGTTAAGGTCGACTTACCGACGTTTGGACGGCCCACTATGGCCAGCTTGATATGCTGATCCTTGGCCTGGGTAATGTCTTCTTCGCTTTCTTCTTCAAAGTCTTCCGGTAATTCTTCGCCTTTTTCAATAGCCGCAATACGTTGTTGTTGCTGTTCAGACAACAAAGGTAACAACGCATGTTGCAACAAAGACACCACACCACGGCCATGCACAGCAGCGATAGGATAAACTTCGCCTAAAGCCAGACTGTAGAAATCTGCTGTGGCTGTGTCGGCATCCAGACCATCAGTTTTGTTGGCGACCAAAAACACCTTTTTATTGATACGGCGTAAGTGTTGCGCTATCGCATCATCAGCCACCATGGCGCCGGCACGGGCGTCGACCATAAACAGCACGACATCAGCTTCGTCTATGGCTTTAAGTGACTGCTCGGCCATTTCTACTTCAATGCCTTGCTCATTGCCGTCTATACCACCGGTATCGACCACAATAAATTCGTAACCTTCGTATTTGACTGAACCGTATTTGCGGTCACGCGTCAGGCCCGGATAATCCGCCACTAAGGCGTCACGGGTGCGGGTCAAACGGTTAAATAATGTTGATTTTCCAACGTTGGCTCTGCCAACCAAAGCCACTACAGGTAACATGGTTTTACCTCAAATAAAATTACTATGTATCCTTGTGGATACCGCAGGCCAACTGGCCTTCTTACTCTGTCACGCCAGAGGTTTTACGTCATGGCAATGACAACAATCACTACACTCTATGAAACAACAAGGCCGGAGGCGATTTTTTATCGGCTCCGACCCTGCTTTATGGTCAACCAGGACAGCTTAAGGTAAGCGTATTAAACTTAGCTCACCATCCCGGGTTTGGATCACTAATTCATCTGCTGAGCTGACGCCCTGCACATAAAAACCAGAGCCGTAAGTCTCCTGAGCAACAAATTCACCGGTGTTTTTATCCAACCAGAATAAGTTGCCTTCCACATCACCCACGGTCAGATAATCTTTATAGACGGCAGGACCGGTCAGGAAATGTTTGTGTAAGCCCAATTGAGCCCATTGCTCTAAACCATTACGACGGTCTATGGCGAAAATTTTGCCTACGCTGTCGACCAGATAAATGGTATTGCCTTCAATCACCATGTCACGGAAGCTGGCGTATTCACGTTTCCACATCACACGGCCTGTGCGCAGTTCCAGCGCCACCAGCTCACCATTAAAGGCGATGGCGTAAATAGTGCCATCTACTACGATAGGAGTGGCGTCGACATCCACCATTCTGGATAAGTCAGTAGCACCTTTTGGCACAGCTATAGCTGCATCCCAGGCCAATACGCCTTTATCAGCAATTAACACTGAAACCTTGCCAGCGCCACTGCCAAAAATCACACCACCGCTGGCCACTACCGGCTCACTGGTGCCACGTAAGCTTAATAACGCACTTTCCTGCTCGTGCATCCAGCGTTGTTCACCTGTATCAGGGTGCAAGGCGAACAGATAACCTGCAGAGGTGTTTACCAGTACAAAACCGTCACCTGCTGCCGGGCTGGCAATGACTTCACCTTTGACTTTCACCCGCCAAACCAGCTCACCGGTTTCAGGGTTTAGCGCTACGACATCGCCGTTTTCAGTACCAACAAAAACTTTGTCATAACCTGCACTGACACCACCTGAAACACGTGCTGTTTCCGAGTTCCAGAACTTCAGGCTATCCAGCAAACTGCCGGTACCATCGTCACGGACATCAAAAGTCCAGAGACGATCACCTGACTCACGGTCAAAAGCCATGACTAAACCAGCGCGGCTGGCTGCAAAAACTTTGTCTTTGTAAATCAACGGACGCAGCGCTGAATCATAATGTTCAACACCATCACCAACAGACGCACTCCAAATTTCTTCGGGTTCAATTTTGTTGTTGATCGTCGGATAGACCAATTCTTCTTTGGAAGAACAAGCGGCCAAAGTCGTCAACAACACCAGCGTTAAGCCGATACGGGACCTGAATAACTTCACTCTTACACCTTAAGCAGCAGTTACGTGCGCCAGTTCGTCTAATTTCACTTTCAGAATTGGATTCTGAGCATCTTTAGTTGCGGCTACCGCAGCCTGATAAGCTGTTTTCGCTTTCGCCAGCTCACCTGAATTCAGCAGCACATCGCCTGTCAGCTCTTGCTGCTGGGCTTTAAAAGCTTCAGGCACTGCTAAAGCCAGAGTCGCTAATGCGGCCGGATAATCTTTTTGTTCGTTTTGTACACGGGCTAAACGCAGCTGCGCCAAAGCTTTAATTTCTGGCTGTTTGGCCGTAGTGACCACCCAGTTCAGTTGTTTGGCTGCAGCAGCATAATCTTCTTTTGCCACAGCTTCTTTGGCCGCCACAAAAGCTGCCAGCAGTGCGTAAGAAGAGTCGCTGTTTTTATCAACAAAAGTCTGGAACTGCGCTAACAGTTCTGGGTTATCTGCTGCTTTTTGCTGTTGTTCCAACAACTTAGTGTAAGCACTTGAAGCGGCCATGCTGCTTTCCAGTTGTTGGTCCTGGAAATAACGCCAGCCGTACAAACCACCTAAACCTAACACCACACCAGCGACTATAGCTGTGCCGTTTTCTTTCCAAAAGCGCTTAATTGCTTCGACTTGTTGTTCTTCGCTGTTGTAAATTTCCATCTTCGATCCCTTTAAAACAGCTGCTTCAAAGCGCTGCTTAATTCATTCAATTTAATATTTTGTTGTGGTTTATCTTCTCTGAGCCATTTCAGCGTAATTTCGCCTGCGGCCAGTTCAGTTTCACCTAATAACAGACCAAGGCTGGCACCAGACTTGTCGGCTTTTTTCAGTTGTTTCTTTAAATTGCCGCCACCAGAATGCGTCATTAAGCGCAGATCCGCTAAATCATTGCGCAGGCTTTCGGCAATAGAAACTGCGGCAAGTTCCGCGCTCTCGCCTAATGCCATCAGATAAATATCAGTTTGGCTTTGCTGTGGTGGCAATAACTCTAAGGTTTGCAGCAATAATACCAGTCGCTCCATACCTAAGGCAAAACCAACTGCAGGCGTGGCTTTACCGCCCAATTGTTCCACTAAACCATCGTAGCGGCCACCGGCACAGACAGTGCCTTGTGAACCTAAGCTGCTGGTGACCCACTCGAATACAGTTTTGTTGTAATAATCCAGGCCACGCACTAAACGTGGATTGATCACAAACTCAACTCCTGCTGCTTTTAAACGCTTTTGCAGGCCATCAAAATCAGCTTTGGATTCGTCGTCTAAATAATCTAACAGCTGTGGCGCTTTGCTCAGCATCTCCTGCATGGCCGGATTTTTGCTATCCAACACCCGCAGTGGATTGCTGTGCATACGACGTAAGCTGTCTTCATCCAGCAACTCTTTATGTTGTTCTAAATAGGCGACTAAAGCAGCGCGGTAATCGGCACGCGCCTGATTTGAACCTAAAGAGTTCAGCTCCAGAGTCACATGAGCAGATAAACCTAAGCTTTTCCACAAACGGGCACTCAATAGAATAACTTCGGCGTCAATGTCCGGGCCTGCCATACCAAAAGCTTCTAAACCAAACTGATGGAACTGACGGTAACGGCCTTTTTGCGGGCGCTCATGCCGGAACATAGGGCCCATGTACCACAGGCGTTGCTCCTGGTTGTACAACAAGCCATGCTCATTCGCTGCCCGGACACAAACTGCTGTGCCTTCAGGACGTAAGGTCAGACTGTCACCATTGCGATCGGCAAAAGTGTACATTTCTTTTTCGACTATGTCGGTCACTTCACCGATAGAACGCTTAAACAGCTCCGTCATTTCCACTATCGGAAAACGAATTTCTTCGTAACCATAGTTACGCACTGTTTTGCGCAGGATCTGTTCCACATACTGCCAGGCCGGAGTATCAGCAGGTAAGCAGTCGTTCATGCCACGAATGGCCTGGATAGTTTTTGACACTGTTATATCTCTTTGTCCAAAGCGGATCATGCTGCGATGCAGCTTAATCCAACTGTTTAATTTCAATCTGTCGTTTTTGCTCTTCCAGATACAAACGTACCTGAGCTTCTAACTGTTCTGCGACGTTGTTGTTGTCGATGCGTAGTTTTTGACGCTGGCCTTTGAGGTAAAAACCACTCATACGGTTGGCCCCTGCCACCCCCAAATCGGAGATTAGCGCCTCACCAGGGCCATTCACCACACAACCTATAACGGAGACTGTCATAGGGTCTACCACGTCTTCCAATCGTTGTTCTAACTCGTTCATGGTTTTGATCACATCAAATTCCTGACGGGAACAACTTGGGCAGGCAATAAAATTAATGCCGCGGGAGCGAATGCGCAGTGATTTTAAAATATCAAAACCTACTTTCACTTCTTCAACCGGATCGGCCGCCAAAGAAATACGTAAGGTATCGCCTATGCCTTCGGACAACAGCATGCCAAGACCTATCGCAGATTTAACTGCGCCGGCACGGGCGCCCCCTGCTTCAGTAATACCTAAATGCAAAGGCTGCTTAATTTGTTTGGCCAGTAAGCGGTATGCCCCGACAGCTAAAAATACGTCAGAGGCTTTGACGCTGACTTTAAACTGGTCGAAGTTCAGTCTGTCCAGGATTTCAACATGACGCATCGCCGATTCCACCAATGCCTCTGGTGTAGGCTCGCCATATTTTTCCTGTAAATCTGCTTCCAGCGAACCGCCGTTCACACCAATGCGGATAGGGATATTTTTATCACGCGCCGCTTCCACCACAGAGCGGATACGATCTTCCCGGCCTATATTGCCCGGGTTGATACGCAAACAGTCAACCCCGTATTCAGCTACTTTCAGTGCGATGCGGTAGTCAAAATGAATATCGGCCACCAGTGGAATAGGCGACTGCTGTTTAATCAGCTTAAAAGCTTCAGCAGCGTCCATAGTGGGCACAGAGACACGCACCAAATCAGCACCTGCTTTGGCAATGGCCTGAATTTGCGCCACAGTGGCTTCGACATCTGTGGTTTTGGTATTGGTCATCGACTGGACTGCAATAGGCGCATCACCGCCTATCAGTACATTACCCACTTTAATTTGAGTGGACTGGCGTCTTTTAATAGGATTTTCTGCGTAACTCATCAGTTTTGTCCGAGGGTTAACCGGGCGACCCGACCTGTTGGATAACCTGACAGATCAACGGCTTCGCCATTAAAGCTAAGAGTGGCTGCTGCTGCGTTGCCTAAAATAATCTTGACGGGTGCTACACCACGCAAATTCAACTGTTCGCCAGCCTTACGACTGCCAAACACCAGACGTTTACCTGTGGCATCCACCACATCAACCCAACATTCTGCGGATAACGACAAATGGATAGAGGCATTGGCCGCTGCGTCAGCTTGCACTGGGTTTTGCGGTTCTCCCGTCGCAGCTGCAGGAGTTGAAGCTGTGTTGCTGCTCTGTGCTGACACTGGCGGCACTGAGCTGCTGTCGCCTGCCACAGCCTGACTTTGTGGCTGAGTCACCGCATCTGTGACAACAGCCGGATTTGGTGAGAATGATTGCGCGCCGTTCTGCGCGACGATATCGATCGTGATCGTGCCGGCCGGCGAAGGGTTGGTCGGACCTGCCGGTGTCGAACTCCCATAACTACTGCCGCACCCGGCGACACCAAC
>CBIMJC010000205.1:0-7433 GCA_966244125.1 uncultured Rheinheimera sp. | reverse complement strand
GTACTCTATCCAGCTGAGCTATGCGTCCAGTCTTAAATACAACTGGCGGAGAAGGAGGGATTCGAACCCTCGATAGAGTTTCCCCTATACACCCTTAGCAGGGGTGCGCCTTCAGCCACTCGGCCACTTCTCCGCACTACGTTGCGGCGTGTATATTAATGTCTCAGGAAAATAAGTCAAACAATTTTTGGAGCTGGAAAGCGTGTTTGCTGACCTTTTAAACAATTCGACTAAATATTCGCTACAAAGGGTTAAAAATATACAATTTCTATAAATGGCAACAATTTAAATCTATTGATCGTCATCACCGCTGAAGCCGCCCGGGGTGCCTTTTTCAGCCTGAATGCGCATATAAATTTCTTCTCTGTGCACTGACACTTCTTTTGGTGCATTTACACCGATACGAACCTGATTTCCTTTGACGCCTAAAACAGTGACCGTGACTTCATCACCGATCATCAGTGTCTCACCAACACGACGCGTTAAAATAAGCATTCTTTGCTCCTTTTGTATGATCCCAGCTTCCAATGGTTGCGCTTGTCTATAGTACTGCGCAGACCTGTCAGCCTTATGATAACTCAGCTGACAAATTTATGAAAACCTTGAAATTAATTAACTGAACCCAATAAGGCTGAGTGTAAAGCGACCGCTGCTTTATTTAAATCAGCCTCAGGCATGACGACCGATAACTTAATTTCGGCACAATTGACAGCCACTACCTGCACTGCTAATAACTGCAATTGTTCAAATACTGTTGCGGTAATCACAGGATTTGATTTCAGCCCTATCCCTACTATAGATAACTTGCCCAAAGACTTCCTGCTTTGAAGTGTAAAATTTTGCTTCTTTTTCAGTTCATTACAAATATCTTCAACTGAACTCAGATCATTCTGGTTCAGACTGAACTGCATCTGCACAGTACCTTTGGGCTCGCACTGCACCTGTAACATATCTGTTTCTATCGCCAGACGGGCGAACTCTTTTAGCAACACCAGATGCAGCTGCTGGCTTAGATCATTCAGCTCCAGCCAGACTTCTCCGGTCTGACAGGCCAGTCCTGTTACTGCTGGTACACTCATGGTCTGGTCCTCATAACATACTAAAGTTCCCTGATCAGGCCTGAAGCTGGATAACACCCGCACCGGCACCTGATGCATAGCTGCGTATTCCACAGAGCGGGAATGCAGTACCTTGGCGCCTAAACTGGCCAGCTCCAGCATACTGGACGCATCAACACAAGGCAGTCGGAATGCATCCGCACAAATACGCGGATCCATGCTGTAAATACCGTCGACATCAGTAAATATCTGGCATTCGTCAGCTTTTAAGGCGGCGGCTAAAGCCACAGCTGTAGTATCAGAACCACCACGGCCTAAAGTGGTGATGTTGCCTTCTATATCGCGGCCCTGAAAACCAGCAGCTATGACAATATGGCCCTGCTCCAGCTCCTGCCATAACCGTTCAGTGCCGACAGATAAAATGCGGGCACGGCTGAACTTATTGTCCGTCAGAATACCAAGCTGATCGGCCAGTAGTGACACAGCCGGATGGCCACGTTTAATCAGCGCCATCGCCAGCAAAGCTATGCTGACCTGCTCACCACTGGCGGCGAGCATATCCAGTTCACGGGTCGAGGGGCGACTGTCAATCTGATGCGCCAGCCCAAGCAGCCTGTTGGTTTCTCCTGCCATCGCAGACACCACCACCACTACTTTATGACCGGCATGCACAGTTTGAATCACCTGTTCTGCCACAGCTTCGATACGTTCGGGGGTACCTACTGAGGTACCCCCGAATTTTTGTACATATAAAGCCACTGAGCTTTACAGCTTAGCCGCAATATAGTCGGCAGCAGCTTTCAGTACGCCAGGTAAAGCTGCCACATCAGTGCCGCCAGCCTGAGCTAAATCCGGCTTACCACCGCCTTTACCGCCTACTTGTTCAGCAGCCCAGCCAATCAGCTGACCCGCTTGTACTTTGGCAGTTAAATCTGAGGTGACACCAGCTATTAAACTGACTTTGCCATCCGCAGCTGTGGCTAATAACAAAATGCCTGAACCTAATTTGTTTTTCAGCTCATCCACCATAGTACGGAAGGCTTTTGGATCGGCACCTTTCAGTTCTGCAATCAGCACTTTAACGCCGTTAATCAGCTGCACCTGTTCCAGCAGGGAAGCACCGGCAGCGCTGGCGAGTTTAGCTTTTAATTGCTCCAGCTCTTTCTCTAAAGCTTTGCGGCTGTCCATCGCTTGCTGCACTTTGTCCGCAATAGAGAAGATATCGCCTTTGAGCATCGAAGCGACCGTCTGAGCCTGTTGTTCCAGCTTATGGACAAAAGCTAAAGAGCCTTCACCTGTCACTGCTTCAATACGACGAATACCAGCCGCTATACCGCTTTCGACCACAATTTTAAATAATCCGATATCACCAGTGCGGGATACATGAGTACCACCACAAAGTTCAATAGAGAAGTCGCCCATGCTCAGTACACGCACTTCGTCATCGTATTTTTCACCAAAGAGCGCCATAGCGCCTGCAGCTTTGGCGTCATCCACATTCATCAGCCGGGTTTTTACTTCATGGTTTTGCTGAATTTGTTCATTCACCATCTGCTCAATACGGCGGATTTCATCGGCTTTGACCGCTTCAAAATGCGAGAAGTCAAAACGTAAACGTTCTGAACCTACTAAAGAGCCTTTTTGCGTCACGTGCTCACCCAGCACAGTGCGAAGCGCAGCATGTAACAAGTGAGTGGCCGAGTGGTTTTTACGAATAGCTTCACGGCGGGCATTATCAATGGCCGCATCGACTAAATCACCAAGAGCCAAAGCACCTTTTAAGCTACCTTTGTGGGCAAAAGCTTTGCCCACTTTGATGGTATCAACCACGCTGAATACAGCGCCATTAGCCAGGGTTAACAGACCAGCGTCACCACACTGACCACCAGACTCGGCATAAAATGGCGTTTGATCCAGGATCACCAGCGCCTGCTGGCCATCGCTCAGTGTATTGACCGCTTTACCTTCCAGCAGAATTTCTACTACTTTGGCTTTGCCCTGAATCTGGGTGTAGCCGGTAAAATCTGTGCATTGTGCTGAGGTTAAGGCCTGGTTGTAATCAGCACCAAAGTTAGAGGCCTGCTGAGCACGTTTACGCTGTGCTTCCATCGCCGCTTCAAAACCGGCCTGGTCTACAGTTAAACCACGTTCACGCGCCACATCACTGGTTAAATCCAGCGGGAAACCGTAAGTGTCATACAGCTTAAAGGCCACTTCGCCCGGGATCACTGTACTGCCATTCAGCTCTGCTAAAGCCTCTTCCAGTATCCCCAGACCACGCTCTAAAGTTTTACCAAACTGCTCTTCTTCTAATGCCAGCACTTTTTCAATCACGGCCTGTTTTTCAATCAGTTCAGGGTAAGCTTCGCCCATTTGTTGTGCCAAAGCGCCCACCAACTTACTGAAAAACACACCTTTAGCGCCCAGCTTGTTACCATGACGGATAGCACGACGAATAATACGGCGCAGCACATAACCACGACCTTCGTTCGATGGCATTACACCATCGGCCACCAAAAATGAGCAGCTGCGGATATGGTCGGCTACCACACGTAACGACTTGTCATTTAAATCCTTTGCCCCTGTAATTTCTGCAGTGGCTTTAATCAGCGCGGCAAAAGTATCGATTTCGTAGTTGCTGTGTACGTTTTGCAAAATAGCGGCAATACGTTCCAGGCCCATGCCGGTATCCACGCTTGGTTTTGGCAGGGGTTCCATCCGGCCATCGGCGTGACGGTTAAACTGCATAAAGACGTTGTTCCAGATCTCAATAAAGCGGTCGCCGTCTTCTTCTGCTGAACCCGGTGGGCCACCCCAGATATGATCGCCGTGATCATAGAAAATCTCAGTACAAGGACCACAAGGACCAGTATCACCCATAGCCCAGAAATTATCAGAGGCGTAAGGTGCGCCTTTGTTATCGCCAATACGGATAGCGCGCTCCAGTGGCACACCAATCTCTTTGGTCCAGATGTCAAAAGCTTCGTCGTCTGTGGCGTAGACAGTGATCCAGAGTTTTTCTTTCGGTAATTTGACCACTTCAGTTAAAAATTCCCAGGCGTATTTAATAGCGTCCTGTTTGAAGTAATCACCAAAGCTGAAGTTACCTAACATTTCAAAGAAGGTATGGTGACGGGCTGTATAACCAACGTTTTCTAAATCGTTGTGTTTACCACCGGCACGCAAACAACGTTGTGCTGTCACAGCGCGGTTGTAGCTGCGTTTGTCCTGACCTAAAAACACATCTTTAAACTGCACCATACCTGCGTTGGTGAACAATAAAGTAGGGTCATTGCCCGGGATCAGTGAACTGCTGCTAACGATTTGATGGCCTTTACTGGCAAAAAAGTCCAGGAAAGCGCGGCGAAGTTGTGCCGAAGTCATATACATATCTTACTCTTCTTTAAGCTCTGCAAATACAAGTTGGATAATGTCACTGCCAAAGCCGCGGCTTTGTAAATAACGCATCCGTTTAAGTTTGTCCTGATAATCCGCTATGGGTTTATCCGCATATTTTTTCCGGTACGCCTCTGTGGCGACCTCAAACCAATCTATGTCTGATTCTTCCAGCAGCTGCTGTAGTAGTTCTTTGCTGATGCCCTGCTGTGCACAAAACTGGCTAATGTAAAACCATCCATAGCCTTTATGCAACTTTGCATTGACCTGCATCCGGGCATAACGTAATTCGCTTTGGTAATTCCGCTGCTGTGCCCAGTCTAACAATTCTGTTATTTGTTCAGCCGAAGCGCCTTTTTGCTTTAACTTTTGTTTCAGCTCCAGCGCACTGTATTCACGGCGCGATAACAAAGCCAACAGCCATTGCCGCAATTCCTGCTCTGTCAGAAGCTTTGGTTCTTGCGAAGGCTGCGACTCTGCCATGTTCAGACTTCCAGTACAGCAGGCGCTGAGTTATCCAGTTGCAAGGCAAAAAAGGCGCTAAAAGATAAAAAGAATGCCACTTGCAACAAAGGCACTATCACCACAAAAGCAAAACCCAAAGTGACAATTCCCAGCATGCCCAACGCCACGGACAAGATTCCAAATAAAGTTAAAGCACCTACATTACGCCAGCAGGCGGTCAGGCTGGCCATTAAAATAGCCTGCAAACGTTGTTCATTCAGGAAGTAGGCGATAGCAACAGCATAGGCAAACAACATAAAAACCAGACTCAGAACAACGGCCAGCAAAAATAGAGTCACAGGATCAGCGACTCCAGCCTTAGTTTGTTCCATCAATTGAGCAACCAGCAGCATTAAGGGTATGTTGGCCAGCAAATTAGCACCGGCCAGCCGGATAAAAATACGGCGATAGCGCTCTTCTTTAAACACACTAAACAGCAGTTGAAACTCAACAGCTTTTTGTTGTTGCAGCAACACTATAGTTTTATAAAAACCAGCAGTTAAAAACGGATTGGCCAGCACCAGAATCACACCCAATACAGGATGGAACTGAGCTACTAAACTCAGCACTGTAGTAAAAGCCACCATGGCAATCAGCGTAGAAGGCGCGAGGCGAAACAATTCCCAGGCTTTACTCAGCCATGTCAGGGCTGCCTGCATAGGCACCCGGCGTATAATAAGTTTTACCTGAACTTTCTGATCCACGAACTCTAACCCTTCTGTCACATCAGTAGTCGAGGCCCAAATGGCCACGAAATGAGGCGTATCTTACTGCAAAAAAGCTCTGTGTAAGAATAGCTGGCGCAGAAAAAGCAGGTTTTAGCAGAGGATTAGCAAAATTAACTGCATTATGGCCTGGCCCACAGCAAAAACCTGACTGAACTTACAGAGCTTTCACGCAACAGATACTACCTGGAGCCCAGGTGAAACAGACCCGCATCAGTAGCGCTTAGCCCGACATGCAGAACATTCTCCCTGCTCCTAAGTGCCCCTGGCTCTTTTACAACGAATTAAAGCTTGTTCAGAAATGAACTCACCTCAGCTTTTACTCTGGTATCTGTTCAGATAAAACCTCAACACGATAAAAACGATAAAAACATAACCACCAAAAGAAAAATCGGTCACTTCATAACCAAAAAACCTGTGCCCGTCGCATAAATGATAAATACAGTAGTCTAAAGCTTTATCATAGCGTCCAATTTTTAAGTCATAGGCAGTAGCATGTTCGGAACAAAGTTAAAAACAGAGCTTCAATCTTGTAAAGCTGAACTGGATGCCAGTAGAGCAGATAGTAAAGCTATTAAACGCAATGTGGCTTTGATTGAGTTTAAGGCCGATGGCACCATCATAGACGCTAACGAACTTTTCCTTGCGACTGTTGGCTACAGACTGGAAGAAATCCAGACTAAACATCACGCTATGTTTTGCTACAAGGCGGACAGCTCCAGTCCTGACTACCAGAGATTCTGGGCTGAATTAGCCAAAGGCCAGACCAAACACGGCCGTTTTCGCCGCGTTACCAAAAGCGGACAGCAGCTTTGGTTGGAGGCCACCTATTTTCCAGTGCTTGATGCGCAAAACAACGTCAGCAAAGTGATTAAAATTGCGTACGATGTCACACAACAAACGGAAAATCTGACAGAGCAAAACGCTATTTACGCCTCTATTGATAAAGCCATGGCTGTGATTGAATTTACCCCTGAAGGCTTTATTGTAAATGCCAATCAGAACTTCTTAGCCTCAATGAACTATTCCTTGGCGCAGATCAAAAATCAGCACCACAAGATATTCTGCGACGACCAGTTTTATCTGGAAAACCCTGATTTTTGGAAAAAGTTATCATCAGGACAATTAAACTCGGGAAAATTTAAGCGTTTTGATGCCAAAGGCAACGAAGTTTGGCTGGAAGCTACTTACAACCCTGTGCTGAATTCCGAAGGTAAAGTGGTGAAGGTGATCAAGTTTGCATCTTTAATCACAGAGCGGGTCAAACAAGCCGAGCGAACCAAAACAGCAGCCCATATTGCACATCAAACGGCCATGGCAACCTTTAATGTGGCAGAACAAGGCAAAGCAAATATAGATTCATCACGAGCTCTGGCGCTGGAAATTTCAGAGACAGTAAAACGTACTGACACAGTGATCCTTAGCCTGAGCGAGCAGGCCAAAGAAATCTCCAATATGGTAAGCATTATCAAAAGTGTGGCAGAACAGACCAACTTATTAGCGCTCAACGCGGCTATTGAAGCGGCAAGAGCTGGTGAAGCAGGTCGTGGATTTGCTGTAGTAGCTGACGAAGTCAGACAACTGGCATCCAGGACCAGCAGCGCATCCAATGAAATTTCCAATGTGGTATCACGCAATCTGGAGGTCACACAACAAGTGCTGGACGCCATTAATTCTATTGATGGATTAAGCGGGAAAAACCGGGAAATGATAACCCTACTCTCTGATATTATTGACGAGAGTGAGAACG
>CBIMJC010000204.1:0-7435 GCA_966244125.1 uncultured Rheinheimera sp. | reverse complement strand
GAGTGCTCCTTTATTGACGTCAGAAGCCACTGTAGAGCTGGAATATAAACTGGTGTCTGCGACTACAGATCAAACACTGTGGCATCATAAAGAAAAGCAGACGGATACCCGTTTTACGATGGCTGAAAAGTTCTTACCACAGGCTTTGTATCAG
The DNA here is from genome assembly GCA_966244125.1 of uncultured Rheinheimera sp. Taxonomy (GTDB): domain Bacteria; phylum Pseudomonadota; class Gammaproteobacteria; order Enterobacterales; family Alteromonadaceae; genus Pararheinheimera. Next base: position 7,281 of record CBIMJC010000204.1, on the reverse strand, counting down.
GCATTTTTTGAAGCTTCAAGCGCCTACGAACCACAAGCCAGTGCGGTAACAAAAGAAGCCTTTTCTGAGTTTCCTGAAGAGCTGGCCGCTAACCACTAACTGTTCAGGTTACTTACAGGGCTGACTTTTGCTGTTGGTATCGCAAATATGGATTTTATGGGTGTAGTCCAGCCATAAATCCCATTCGGTTTGCAACGGCAGGCTGCGCCAGACTTTATTAAAGACATACAGCGACTCTTTTCCTGCAATGGATTTATGCAGAATTTTGGAATAAGCGCCACTTTTGCTTTTACATTCAGACACCCAAACCAAAGCCGGATAACCATTGACCGGCTCTTTACTTAAGATTTGGCTGTCAAACAGCTCGTCGCAGTTCCGCTGACCTTGTTGATCATCAATAGTTTTGGTTTTCATCAGGTCGCTGTTGGGCTGCTGTTCAAACACAAAACTCTGTACATAGTTGTCAGAATCTACGGCTTGCCAGCGCATTTCCGTAACATTGTCCATCTCATTTGGATGGCTTTGTGTCACTGTCCATTCGCCTTCAGGCAAAGGCATAGGCTGCTGCAGCCGCTCAGTGTAGCGTGGCACAGCACAGGCAGTTAATAACAAACTACTGATCAAAACAAAGCTGGAGTAGGTTTTCATAAGACTCAAATAATTGATTGTTAAGCGGAGCAGATGACTTCATCTGCTCCCTGCATAGTAAAATGCTACAGGTATTTTTGCAAAAAGGCTAAATAAGCCTCCTGCGCCTTGATACGGTTTTCCTTTTTCAAAAAGCCATGGCCTTCATCCGGGAATAACACGTACTCAACAGGCACATTCTGAGCCCGGATAGCGGCCACCATTTCATCACTCTCTACCTGCAATACACGAGGGTCATTGGCGCCTTGCACCACCAGCACAGGTTTTTTCACCTTATCGCCGTGGAATACAGGCGAAATACGGCGTAAACGTTCCCCATCTTTGGCCGGGTCGCCCAGTTCAGCATACAAAGACTCGCGGAAGGATTCCCACCAGGCCGGGATACTTTCTAAAGTACGAACCCAGTTGGTGACACCAAAAATATTGATGCCGACTTTAAACTCATCGGTAAAGGCCATAGCAGCCATGGTCAGATAACCGCCGTAGCTGCCACCCATCACGCCAATACGATCAGTGGCCACCCAATCCAAAGATTGCAGGTATTTTTTACCGTACACTATGTCCTGTAAATCGTGTTCACCGTGTTTTAAATCATCAAGATGGAAGAAGGTTTTGCCATAACCGCTGGAGCCTCTGTTATTAACAGCTAACACCGCATAACCCTGATTGACCAGATGCTGAATCGCCGGGCTGTAGCCAGTGCGGGACTGACCACCAGGGCCACCGTGGATCCAGATTAAAGCCGGCACTTTTGCCGTGCTGCTGGCTTGTTTCGGCTTGTACAAGAGCGCTGGTATAGCTAAATCATCAAAGCTTGGGTAACGCACCACTTCACTTTTTACCAGCACATTCTCATCTATGGCTTTATCCAGCGCCTGAGTTAAACGCTCCGCTTTAGGTTCGGATAGTTTCCAGACAAATAAATTAGAAGGGCTGTTGTCTGCATTGACGTAGAAGCTTAAATACTGACTGTCATCCGAAAAGGTGACACCCCGTAAATCACCGGCTGGTAACTCTGGCAGCTGCAAAGCTTTGCCTGTGGCGAGTTCGGTGATGCTGATTTTGGTGGAAGCGTCAGCGTTTACTGCTTCGACTTTGTATTTATTATCTTTGCTAAAGCCAATGTACATAATGTCCCAGTCGGCTTTGCTGTAGGGTTGTACGGCTTTTTCATTGATGTGGTAGGCAAAAGCTTCGCTGAACTCTGATTTTTCGTCTGAGCCAAAAATCAGCTGAGTATTGTCGCGGCTAAAACCATAAATACCATGCGATACATTGCCCTGGTGTGGGGTGATATGCACAGGGGTTTTATCGGCGCTTTGCAAATCGACCAGATACAGATTGTTATCGGCATTGGTACGCTCTTTGGATAAAGCGATGTAACGGCCATTGTCGCTTAACGCACCTATTTCATAACCTTGGTTATTCTGATAGACCAAAGTGCGCTGATAGGTGCTGCTGTCATAGCTGTACAGATCAAAAAACTTCGGATCCCGCTCGTTGCTCATCAGCCAGAACTTATTGTCGTCCGTCCAGCCAACAAATTCGGCTTTGTGTTTATCACCAGGAGTTAAGTCTTTGACTGAACCATCCAGCTCACGCACATAAACATGATGCAGTTCATTACCGCCCTGATCGGCACTGTAAAGCACACGGTCATCCTGAGGAAACCAGCCTACAGGTAAAATAGATTCGGTGGTGGAGCTGGTCAGAGGCGTCCAGGTTTTACCGTCCAGACTGACTTTGTACAGGTTAAATACACCAGTCTCATCAGAGGCCACTAACAGCGCGTCGGCTTTGTGGTTAATGTCGTTGCCCATATAGGACTTGGTGGCATAAAACTGAGTTGGAGTGTAACTGGGAACTGCTGCTGCTTTTGTTTCCACCGCAGTTTCTGCAACCTGAGTAGCAGTATCGGTTTTTGCTGTTTTATCACAGGCGCTGAGTAACAAAGTGCTGGTCAGCAGCGCCAGATAAAGGGGACTGTGCTTCATACTAAATCCTTGTTGATTGCTGTTGTTTTATCGTCAAGCGACCAGTTCTGCCTTTACTGCCTGTAGGTCAGAACTCAGGAGTGCCTTACGAATCTAAGGTATCACAGCCTCAGACTCAAGTGAGCTATTCGGCCCAACGTTGTTTAATGTCAAGGATTTGTTGCAGATTCTGCTCCAGCAAGTCCACCAGTACAGGTTCAAAATGTTTGCCTTTTTGCGCCCTGATATGCTGCAGGGTTTCGTCAATGCTCCAGGCTTGTTTGTAAGGCCGGGCGCTGGTTAAGGCATCAAATACGTCGGATAAGGCGACAATACGGGCTTCGACTGGGATTTGTTCGCCGGACAGACCAAAAGGGTAACCTGAACCGTCCCATTTTTCGTGGTGATACAAAGCCACTGCTTTGGCCATTTTCAGTAAGTCAGAATCACATTCGCCGATGATCTCAGCTCCTATCAGCGGATGTTTTTGCATCTGCTGGTATTCGTCTGTTGTCAATTTGCCGGGTTTAAGCAAAATATTGTCGGCTATACCTATTTTGCCTATATCGTGCATTGGGGCTGCATGCAGCAAGTCTTCGGCTTTTTGTTCGCTAAAGCCATAAGCCAGCGCTATCACCTGTGCATAGTGGCTCATCCGCATCACATGTAAACCGGTTTCATTGTCTTTGTATTCAGCAGCCCGCCCTAACCTTTGGATCACCTGCAGCCGGGTTTGTTTCAGCTCCTGCGCCTGTACCAGAGATAAATGAGTTTTGACGCGAGCCCGCACTACGGCTGGGCTGATGGGTTTAGTGATGTAATCCACTGCTCCTACTTCAAAACCTTTGGTTTCATCCATTTCGTCTTTTAGCGCTGTAACAAAAATAACAGGTATAGCACTGGTCAGCGGATTAGCTTTTAAACGGGCACAGACATCAAAGCCGGTTAACCCCGGCATCATCACATCCAGCAGTATTAAATCAGGTTGTTCTTTCTGCACCAGTTGCAATGCTTCTTCGCCACTTTTAGCAAATAACAAACGGTATTGCTCCTGCAACACAGTACGCAGTACTCTTAAATTGGTGGGTTCGTCATCGACCAATAACAGGCTTTGTTTTTCCGCCATCAGAGCTCTCCTTTACCCAGCTGTTGTTGTAGCTGCTCCAGCAGTTGCAACGCCAGGCTAAAGTCAAAATCGTTTACCGCGTCCAGCAACTTCAGCAGTAACTGCTGATGTGGACCACTGTAGTGAGACAATTGCTCTATCCCTTGATCGTCCAGTTCGTGTCTTAATAAAGACTGTTGCAGGCTTTCCAGCATTGCCGCCAGTTGCTGGTCATTCAGCTGTGTGGACTGTGTCTGTTCAGCCAGAGGTTGTTCCTCTCGCAGCCTCTGATGCTCAGCTTCAAATTTTGACCAGCAGCGCAGTATCTTTTGCAGTAATTCAGCTGCTCTTTGTTGCTGTTGTTGCCGTGCGGCCTGCTCCAGTTCGGCGCAAACTCTGCTTAATGGCTCCAATCCCAAATTAGCACTGACGCCTTTAATAGCATGAGCTTGTTGCTGCACAGCCTGATAGTTTCCAGCCTGTAGCTGCTGCACAGCCTGTTGTATCATCGGCTTTTGTTGTTGCAGAAATTGTTCTAACTGCGGCAGATAAGTGGCCAGATTCCCCCAGAGCTGCAGGGCTTTGGGTAGGTTCAGCAACTGAACCGGAGCAGTGTCCTGAGCAGAAGCTGATAAAGGCTCAGGGACTTCAATAGCCAGTACCCGTGCTATTTCAAAACATAAAGCCGCCAGGTCTATAGGTTTGGTGGCAAAACCCTGCATACCGGCTTCTTTGGCGGCCATCTTATCTTCATCCAGTACGCTGGCTGTTAACGCAATGACGGGTAAGGTGCTTTTGTTTTGTTGCTGTTCCCATTGGCGTATTTGCTTGCAGGCTTGTAGTCCATCCAGGTTCGGCATCTGAATATCCATCAGGACTAAATCAAAGCTCTGCTGCTGCACAGCTTTCACTGCTTCCAGACCATCAGTCACTGCAGTGACCTGATGTCCTGCACGTTGCAGCAAGAGTTTTAGCAGCTCCAGATTCTGCGGTATATCATCAGCAATCAGCAGACGTATTTCAGGTAAGGCCGGGACATAACCCTGCTGACCGGCCACAGTGGATTGGCCTTTTTGTAGCGGCAGACTGAATTCAAAACAACTGCCAACACCTTCGGTACTTTGCACACTAATCTGGCCTCCCATCAGTTCAACCAGTTGCTTACTGATGGTGGTGCCAAGGCCTGTGCCACCAAAACGGCGGCTCATGGATGAATCGGCCTGAGTAAAAGCATCAAAGATATGGGGTAATCGATCTGCGGCTATGCCAATACCAGTATCAACAATACTGAACAGCAGTTGCTGATTGGCGGCGGGGGCGACTTTCACCAGCACAGTGCCCTGTTCGGTAAATTTGATCGCATTGCCAATCAGGTTGGTCAGTACCTGACGCAATCTGTCCGGTGCACCGTAATAAAACTCACCCAGCGCAGGGTCAAGTTCCAGCCGCAGCGCCAGCTGTTTTTTCCGGGCCTGGATCCACAAAGTAGACACCACAGAATCCAGCACCGCAGGCAAAGAGAAGTTTTGTAACTCCAGCTCCAGTTTGCCTTTTTCCAGCTTGGCGCTGTCGAGAATATCGTTTAGTAAATGCAATAACGAATGAGCCGAACCATGAATAGTGGCCAGATGTTTTTTCTGTTCAGAAGACAGATCAGAGCTTAATAACAAGTCGCTGAAGCCAATAATGGCATTCATTGGGGTGCGGATTTCATGGCTCATATTGGCCAGAAAAGCACTGCGGCTTTCAGCAGCCAGTTCAGCTTTGTTTTTCGCGTCCAGCAGCTCCACTTCCATTTGTTTACGCTGGCTGATATCCATTAAAAAACCATCCAGCCAGACAATATCACCTTGTGCTGACTTAATGGCTTCGCCATATTCCAGCATCCAGCGGATGGAACCATCTTTATGAATAATCCGGTATTCAATAGTGAAATGCCCTCTGTACAAATCCAACTCAGAGGTGATGTTTTTATCATCCGGATGTACTAAATCGGACCAACTGCGTTTGGCGGACGGCAACATAAAATCACTGGCCGGGTAACCAGACAAAGCTTCTATGGCGTCACTGATAAACACCATATCCCAGTTTTGATTAAACAGGCAGCGATAAGCCGCTCCTGGGATATTACCAATTAACGAACGGAATTTTTCTTCGTTTTCTTTCAGTGCCCGCTCCATTTGCAGGCGACTGCTGATGTCGGTGATAAAGGCGACAAAAATATCTTCATCCGGTAATTTGGCATGACCTATCGCCAGCCGCACAGGCACAGCATGACCATTTTTATGCACAGCTTCTACATCACGGCCTATACCAATAATTTTGGCGTCGCCTGTGGTCAGATAATTCTGCAGATAGGAATCGTGATCAGGGCGAATAGTCACAGGGGTGAGGATATTGACGTTTTTATGCAGCAACTCTGCCTGAGTCCAGCCAAGAATTTTTTCAGCGGCTTTGTTCACGCCCTGGATCAGGCCCTGAGCATTAATGGTCACTATACCGTCAACAGCTGTGTCCATCATGGCTAATAAGCGACTCTCGCTGACTTTGGCCAAAGCGCTGGCTTCGCGGTATTTCAGCAGCAGGTTAATAGCAACCACTAAACTACTGATCATCAAAGTGGTGAAGGTAATGCCCATCGCCAGTACTAAGGGCAGCTCACCTGCTTGTGTATCCGGCTGAAAACCAACAGGGGGAACAAAACGGGCGGCCGCCATGCCGGTGTAATGCATGCCACTGATAGCGGCCCCCATCACCAGACTGCTTAATAAGGTCAGCCAGGCCGGAGCCAGATTCAAACGTTTTAAGCCAAAGCGGATCCAAAGGGCAAGAACAGCCAGTACCACAGCCACCAGTATAGAGAGTAAAAAGGTCGCTAAGTCATAACGCAAAGCGACAGACATTTGCATGGCAGCCATACCGGCGTAATGCATGGTGCCTATGCCTGCGCCCATCAATACGCCACCCAGCAATAATTGAGGCAGGCTGATGTGTTTTTTACTGATGAGGTCCAAAGCCACCCAGGAGGCAGCTATGCTGGGTAGCATAGACAGGGCGGTAATACCGAAGTGATAACTGACATCAGTGCATAAGGTAAAAGCCAGCATGCCAATAAAATGCATCGACCAGACACCGCCGCCAAGGGCGATACTGCCGCTGCCCAGCATCATCAGGCGCAGCGACTTTTTGCTGACACTAATAGCCTGAGCTGTAACCTGCATTGCCATAGCAGAGGCAAAAACTGCTATTAAAAACGACAACAGCACCAAACTAAGATCGTAACTGCCAGAGAGCAGCAATGGATCGGCCGGGTGTTCGAACAACTGACGTAACCAATCCATTGACTCTACCTCTACTGCTTCAATTTAGTGTTTAGCGGCATAGTCCTCTACTGCACGCCAGACTCTTAGTGTATTACCGGATAAGACTTTTTCAATTTCCTGCTCTGTGTAACCACGCTCTAACAAACCACGGATCAGGTTAGGGTACATAGACACATCTTTTAATTGTTCAGGTAAGGAATCACCCACACCGTCAAAGTCAGAGCCTATGCCA
>CBIMJC010000203.1:0-7441 GCA_966244125.1 uncultured Rheinheimera sp. | reverse complement strand
GGCAAATGTTACTGAGCAAGCGTGGATTGAAGTCATAAAGTGTCAAAACTAAATAAGCGATGTCATTCAATATTTATGCTTTTGCATGATCTGTCAAGGCGAAATAATAAACGCCCATGGGCCCTTTGATAAAACTGCGCATTGACCGCAAACCTCATGACAACCAAAGCAGGCCTATGTAAAGCTAAGTAGATGTCAAACAACAAGAGTCACAAATATGGAATTAATTAGCTGGGAAGACTTTAGTGCAGTTGAACTCCGTGTCGGTACTGTCATTGAAGTGACGGATTTCCCGGAGGCACACAAAGCTGCTTATAAACTTAAAGTCGATTTTGGCGCTGATCTGGGGGTGAAACAATCCAGTGCCCAAATCACTACTGTATACAGCAAAGAGCAGTTGCTGGGAAAGCAGGTGATTGGAGTGGTGAATTTCCCAACCAAGCAAATAGGTCCTTTTCGCTCTGAATGCCTGATCACAGGCTTTTACCGTCCGGATGGCGCTGTGGTATTGGCAGTACCTGAACAAGAAGTGCCCAATGGCAGTAAATTAGCCTAAAGCCTTAGCCCATAATTCCAGCTTCTGCTCTTTGCTTTGGCTGGCGTGGGCCGGGCTGCTGGAGGGCAGCTGAATATACTTTATGTCTGTGCGGTGTTTCAGCAGAGGCAATAGATGCCGTTTAAACTCTTCAGCTGCTTTGGCACCGTTAAAACACACCTTTAGGATCTGCGGTTGTGCGTCCAGCAGTTGTGGTATCGCATTACAAATCACGCTGCTTTTTTTAATGGCACCATCGAGACTACCGGGCCGCTCACAATGTGCTATCACATCCCATAAAGCTAAACCTTGCTCCGTCAGCAACTGACAACGCTGCTGATACCCAAGCTCAACCGGAATGCCAAAGAGCTGCTGCATAAAAGGCCAGAATAAATTTCGTGGATGGGCGTAATACCGTTGTTCAAGCAAAGAAGCGGCGCCCGGCATACTGCCAAGCAACAAGAGACGAGGCCTGACACCTATGACCGGAGCCAGGCCTGTTAATAACTCAGAACTCATATCAGGATGTTTTTAAACCCGGCTGATACTGTAAAGCCTTTTGCCAGGCCATTTCCGCCTGTATAGGTTCGCCGTCTTGCTCAGCACAATAGGCTAAAGTCGCATACAGCACCGCATCTTCTTTGTGATCCCTTAACCAATGCTGCAGTTGTTTACGCAACAAGACCACATGACGTTTTAACGGAATTTGCTTCAGTACAGGCCATACCAGGGGCAAGTCACTGTAGGCTAAGTTATCAACCAGCAGCTTTTCAGCCTGTTCAGCCTGACCTGCTTTCACTTTCGCCCAAACCCGACCTAATACAGCGGCCATCGACTTACGCTCTTTCGACGGCAACGCCAGCCAATACTCACTGCTTTCATCAAACACACCCTGTGCTGCCAGATTACGGATCACCTGCGGATAAATCTGGTAACGCTGTGCTTGCCACTGCGCTTTGGTAAACCACTTTTGTTCTATGGCTTTCAGTACAGTGTGAAAGACTTCGATATTATGACCTGCGGCTAACAGCGCCTGAAAATACAAAGGAGCTAACAAAGGCGCATCGGCCGGGATCAGCATAGCAGGCTGCAATAACTCCAGTGCAGCTTTGGCCTGATTCTGACGCAGCAATAAATCGGCTTTGACATAACAACTCTGAGCCTGGCTTACATCCAGCTGCTCGGCCAGTTGCATAGCTTTAGTCGCATGCCCGGCCTGCAAAGCGGCGTAGCAGGCCATACTCTGGCGCAACATAGTAAATTCAGGCATAGCGTCAGAACGGTCAAAATACTGCTCGGCATCCTGAAAACGACCTGCAGCCAAGGCTAAAGCCGCTTGTTCGAAGGCCAAACGGGCTTTGCGCTGCTGACGGCCGCGAAACGGGTTTAAGGTCCAGTTACGGAAGCCAAAAAAGGGTCGTAAAATTCGTAACGTCAGCCATAACAAGGCCAGGCTTAACAGCAGAATGATGGCAAAGCCCACCAGCGTCATTTCGATGGTCCATGGCCCCAGCACCAGCATCAGATACCCCGGATTCTGTGTCAGCCATGGTCCAAGCCACATGGCCGCAGCCAGCAGTAAAACCACCGTCAACAAACGGATCATGGCTGAATCTCCACCACAGTTTGACGCATCAGTTGATCAAGCACAGCGCTGGATTGCAAAGCGGCCGGCGCAGGAAAAGCTACATTCAAACCAGCCAGTTGAACCAATTGTTCCGATGCGGCACTGACGGATGGATCCACAGCCGCAAAATAACGCTGCAAGGTATCCATAGCTTGTTGCAATGCAGCCTGATAAAGCTCGCTTTGATATTTCATCGCGGCGAGTTCAGCCAGCAAGAGTTGCTGTTGCAAAGTGTTACGCAAACTCAGTTGCTCCCCTGCAGATAACACAGACAAATCTTCCGGCTGAGTTGGACGCACATGCACTAACGAACGCCAGAATGAATTCCAGTGCTGCAGTAAGGTGGTTTGCCAATCCGGACTTACAGCCACTTCAGGCTGACTGTCACCCAGTTCACGTTCGCTTTGACGCAAGGGTAAATCATGAACCGCTTTGCGCAGACTGGTTAATCCCAGTTGAATTTTGGCTAAATCAGGTAAAGCATTTTTCTCTAACTCTGCTACATCCGCCTGAATCGCCTGACGTAACGGCTGCATGCTGTTGTCCTGCAGTAAGGCCAACTGCTGTTCAGCGCCTTGCAATAAACGTAAGGCCGCCGGCATATCCTGCTCTAACCAGATTTTTTGTCCGGCCAGCTGCAACAACTGCTGAATTTGCCAGAGCTGCCAGGTACGGCCGTTGCTTAGCTGTTTTTTACTTTCCAACTGCAACTGCACAAGAGCCTGCTGTTGTTGCTGGCCCAAAGTTTCCTGCTGTTTTTGCTGATCCAACACCAAGGCCAGTTGCTGCTGCACTTGATCGGTCAATTGCTGATGTTGCTGTTTACCTTGTTCGTTTTGTTGTTCTTGCTGCTGTTGCAATACCTGCTGTTGTTGCTGCAATTCAGACCATTGTGGCCATAACCACCAGGCCGCTGCCGCTATGCCAGCCAGCAAAATCAGGTTCAGCAATAAAGACAACCAGGCAATGGCACGGCCTGTTTTGGCTGATGGCAAAGGAGCGTTTTTGTTTGATTCTTTGTTAACCTGTTCTTTGGAAAGGGGAGATTCAGAGGCAGTAACAGCCACCGGCGTATCAGTCATGACAAGTTCCTCTTAACTGGCAAATAGCCTCCAGTAACGCCTGATCATTGGCACTGGCTGACAAATAAATACGGGATGCGTCTATCCCAAGTTCTATCGCGGCCTCTTTCATCCGCGGACTGACCATAATCCATAGCTGTTGCTGCAACCAGCTATGTTGCTCTTTGGGCAGTAACTCAAAAATAAGCTGTAAAATTTCGTTGCTGGTGACCACAATACATTGAATATGCTGCTGACGCCACTGGTCCGACAAGCTTTGACCATCCAGAGGCAAAGGCACACGGCGATAACTTTGTACATAATGGACATGGGCTCCACGCTGCAATAAGCCTTTTTTAATCAGCTCACGGCCTGCATTGCCCCGCACTATCACTATGTGTTTATCGGCAACATCCTGCAGCTCTGATAAAGCAAGCACCCCTTCGCTGCGCTGATCCTGTGGTACCAACACCTGGCGGCCACTGCATTTTTCCAGCACTGTGGCTGTGGTAGTACCAACAGCTATTAATGGCGCTGTGATCTTTTTGCAATCGTATTGTTGTTGCAGGCAACTGACGGCGCTGACACTGACAAAAATGACCTGATCGGCTTGTTCCAGCAAGGTGCCTGCTTTGGGTTTTAACGGCACTAACTGGGTGGTAATCAAAGGCTGATACAAATACGGCACTGCCAGTTCATCTAAACTGGCCAGCAACTGATCCGCTTTACCCGCTGGTCTGGTGATCAGTACAGGGCTCAGAGGATCCAGCAGTGGAGTAGTCACGTCTATCAGGCCTGGCGATACACGGCATCTAAAATGCGATCTGCACCCAAGGCCAGCAATTGTTCAGCCAGTTGAGTCCCTAACTGCTCAGCGTCTGTCGCCTTGCCTTTGATTTCTGAGCGTAAAATTTCAGAACCATCCAGCTGTCCGACCAAACCACGCAACCAAAGTTCATTTTGATTCAGCACAGCAAAAGCACCTATAGGCACCTGACACCCTCCCTGCAGTTTGCGGTTCATTGCCCGTTCGGCCAACACACAAATGCGGGTTTCTTTATGCTCCAGCGGCGCCAATAACTGTTGTACTTTCAGATCATCAGTACGGCATTCAATACCTACAGCGCCCTGACCATTGGCCGGCAAACTGCTATCCACAGCTAAAAAGCTGGCAATACGCCCTTCAAAACCTAAACGTATTAAACCCGCCGAAGCCAGAATAATGGCGTCAAACTCACCTGCATCCAGCTTGGCCAGACGGGTATTGACGTTGCCACGTAAATCTTTGATCTGTAAGTCGGGTCTGATGGCTTTAATTTGGCACTGACGGCGTAAACTTGAAGTACCTACCACAGCCCCTTGCGGCAAATCCGCCAGCTGTTGGTAAGAATTAGAGACAAAAGCATCACGCGGGTCTTCACGCCGGCAAATGGTGTGCAGCATCAGGCCTTCAGGAAAATCGACCGGCACATCTTTCATGCTATGGACTGCTATATCGGCCCGGCCTTCCAGCATGGCGGTTTCCAGCTCTTTGACAAACAAACCTTTGCCACCAATTTTGGCTAATGGAGTATCCAGAATTTTATCGCCCTGAGTCGACATAGGCACCAGCTCAACCTGTAAGCCCGGGTGAGCCGCTTCCAGTTCAGCTTTAACAAAATTGGCTTGCCATAAAGCTAAAGCACTTTTGCGGGTGGCAATGCGGACAAGGTTCATAGGTACTCCTTAATACAGCGGAAAACAGCAGCAACGGCACGATCATAAAGGCTGGACTGCCTGAAAATGCCGCTTAGTATAGTTCTTATTGATAATGAAAGTGATGGCTAAATAATAGATTTTGTTGTGGATCAAGGATTTCGACCCGCCATTCGCCTTTTTGGCTGGCGTCGAATTCTTTTCTGCTGTAGGTACGCCAGTAATCCAGTTTGACCGGCAGTTTAATCCGGGTCATCAGTTTGCCTTCGTAATACCAGCGATGTTCTATGCTCTGACCATTTAAACCTTTGACTTCAGAATACAAAGCCAGCTGTGGTATTGCAGCAGCGTCAATCTGTTCACCTAAACTGCGGGCCTTGGCTGAAGGCGTTTCATTAGTCAGCAGTACCAGTCTCAGTATGCCGGAATCTGCAGAAAATAATGCTGCGCCAGTGTCTTTCTGCACTGCTGCAATGAACGCAGTGTCAGTTGCTGCAGGCGGCGCTGTCAAAGCTTCGTTAGATGACAGCGGCGCTTCCGCCGCTTTTGCAGCGTCAGTCGCAGCAATTCCGCTGCCTGCAGCTTTATCAGCTTGTGGTTCAGGATTTTGCTGCACAGCTTCCAGCACCAGCTCTGGTGTCGCAACTTCAATAGATTCGGCGGTTATCACCACAGGAGCAGTTTCAGCCACTGGGCTAATCATGACATCAGGTGAGTCCACATTTAACCAGCCATACAACAGCAGGGCAGCAGCACAAAGCGTCAAAGCTGCACCGGCAATACGACGCCAATGCCAGTGTTGCTCTGTGGTGGGCTCAGGTAAATCAGCAGAAGGCGCTGCAGTAGCGCCCAGACTGACCCGAACCACCAGTTTTTCCTGTGTTGTTGTCACTTTCACTATTCCATTTTTAAAGTGCTGGTAATTGCTGCTGAATAAAACGGCTGATATCGGCAATTTGTTGTGGACAGACGCTATGACCCATACGGTATTCGGCCCAGTTCAGATTAAAACCGGCAAATTTCAGTGCATTAAAAGCCGCCTGACCTGCACTGTAAGGCACCACTTCATCATGAGTGCCATGATTCATCAGCACAGCAGTGCTTTTGTTAGCACCTGTCATTTCTTCTTTTAATTTGCCCGGCACAGCCATATAAGTGGACAGCGCCATCACACCGGCCAGTTTATAAGGCAAACGAGGCAGCAGGTGTAAGGCAATCACACCACCCTGACTAAAACCTGCCAGCAGAATACGATGGGCTGGTATGCCCTGCTCTATCAGTTTGTCGATCAGTGCTGTGACTGCGGCCGCAGACTCCCGCACACCGGCTTCGTCTGCTCTGTCGTTTAAATCCCAGGTTTTAATATCGTACCAGCCGCGCATCTGCATACCACCGTTAATAGTGATAGGACGCACTGGTGCATGAGGGAATAAAAACCGGATACCAGAGCTTTTTGGTAACCGTAATTCCGGCACTATAGGGGCAAAACCATCACCCGAATCGCCTAAACCATGTAACCAGACCACAGCAGCGTCAGCCTGAGCTGCGGGTTTTACATCAACAAAAGGAAGTAACGCCATTATTCTTCTCTATTACTCAGGGTAGATAGCAAAAGCCAATTTACGAGTTATCGGCCAGCTTTACATTTTGACCAGACTGTTTACTAAAGGCATCGGAAATTAATGCCCAGAACTCAGCGCCTGTTCTGTTATCAATCCAGACACCGTCTTTTAATTCAAAATGATGGCCATTAAATTTAGTGGCCACCCACAGCTGATGCAGCGGAGGTTGTTTATTAATAATCACCTTGCTGCCTTCAGGAAAACTGATACTTAACAAACCACCGTGCGACTCATAATCCAGATCCAGGTCCAATGCTTCTATCGCATCTTCCACTGCAAGCAGCACCTGATCGGTCAGTTCGTCATATTCTACGTCATTCATCGGTTTCACCTGTTTGCTTTTGCTGTTAAGGATGCGATTATAGAGCGCAAAATAATTAATGAAATAAAAACCATGAATACAAAGCGACAAAGACTGGTGTGCATCCTGTTGCTCAGCCAATGGTTACTGGCCTGTGGCCAAAAAGGTCCTTTGACATTACCTCAAACCCCACAACCTAATAAAGCGCAGGCAGAACAACCAGCGCCAGCCGATCAGCCAGTAGTTTCAAAGGAACAGTAGTGGATTACTTTAATTATCAGAATCAGAACTTATTTGCCGAAGGTGTTGCGTTAGCCGATATTGCCGCAGAATTTGGCACGCCCACTTATGTTTATTCCCGCGCCACCATAGAGCGCCATTACAAAGCTTTTGCTGAAGCTGCGCCCAGCCGGGATTTACTCGTTTGTTACGCGGTCAAAGCCAACAGCAATATAGCCCTGCTTAACCTTTTGGCCCGACTTGGCAGTGGTTTTGACATAGTGTCTGAAGGTGAACTACGCCGCGTTTTGCAAGCCGGTGGCGATGCAAAAAAAGTGGTGTTTTCTGGTGTAGGTAAGTCAGTAACTGAAATTGAGTTTG
>CBIMJC010000202.1:0-7465 GCA_966244125.1 uncultured Rheinheimera sp. | reverse complement strand
CACGACAGCTCCAATGTCGAAGGTGATGATGTGACACCTGAGGTTGCAGCCGTCTACAGCAATACCTTTGCGCAAGACCGCTTAGGTGTGGCTTTTTCGTTTTCCCATCAGGAACGTGACTTCCAGAAACAACAAGCCAATATTCAGGGTTGGCAGGCGAATGTGGCACTGCCTGAACTGGATGCAGGTAAAGTGGTTGACGCCCGCCCTGAAGATGCGCAAGGCAACAAGATTGGCAACTATTTTTTCCCAAAAGATATGAACTACGGCATGGAAAATGTGGAGCGGGAACGCAGCAATGGCCAGCTCACATTGCAATATGAACCTGTGGATGATTTTGTTGCCACTCTGGACTACACAGGGTCCCGCGCTTTAACAGGTACCAATGCCATTGGCTGGGGCATTTGGAACGAATTTGGCGGCAATATCAATGCCTACGAGCTGGATAAAAATGGTACTGCGATCTTTGCCGATATCAGCGGCAATGATGGCTCTTTTACTGCCGACAGAAACACGACTGAAGTTAAAGCCCGCTCTGTCGGGTTAAATCTGGGCTGGAAACTCAATGATGACTGGCGCTTTGAGCTGGATTATCACGACTCCAACAACAAAGCGGACAACGGCGCAGACAAAGGTTTAGGCAGTGCCGGTCAGGTGATCCTGGGCTCGGATCAATTGTTGTCAAAAATTTATGACTACCGCACAGGCGACATCCCGCAGGCCATGATTTTTTGGCGCAACGGCACTAACGAATTAACACCGGGTGAAATTGACTCCAACTTCAGCCAGTTTACCCACTCGCCGGGCGAATCAGAAATCCAGCAACTGCAGTTGGATGGCACCTGGTATAACTCAGTCTTTAAGATCCCGTTAAGCCATGTCAAATTTGGCGCCTCAGTGACAGAACAAACCATGGGCGGTTATTCGGCCTGGAGTGGTTTAAGGGGAGGCCCGGGTTTTAATCCGGCTTATCCGCAAATTTTCCCGGACAGCATGTTTACCCGTCACTCCACAGCGAACTTCCTCGACCAGTTCAGCAGTGGTGGCAATGCGTTACAGCCCCATTATTACTACACCTATGATTTTGATGAAGCTGTAGCACGGCAACAGGCTTTCCTGACCGAAGCCATTATGGGCGGCGATGTCTATGTGGCAGACGCTTACTTTGACGGCATAGACAGCCAGAGCAGCGTGGGCGAAGACACCAACAGTGCTTACCTGCAATCTCAATGGGAGCTGGAACTGGGCGCCTTCCCGGTGCAATTAAATGCGGGTGTGCGGTATGAAGAAACCGACGTCACCAGTACTGTGCGTCAGCGTGTTGAAACTCAGGTCAACTGGGAAAGTCCATCTGAGTGGATCACTCAGTATCAACAAGGCGGCACTGATAACTTTCTGACATTAACAGGCAAACACGATTTGGTTCTGCCGATGTTTGACCTGAAAGTGGATTTAATGGAAGACCTGGTTGGACGTTTTTCCTGGGGTAAAACCATCACCCGCGCACCTTTGGGTGCACTGGCCGGTGGCCGTAGTTTAAGTGGCAGCCCTAAACCCGGCTCCCGTACCGGCGGTCAGGGCAATACCAACTTATTGCCTTTTGAATCCACCAATCTGGATCTGAGTCTGGAATACTATTATGGCGATGGCAGTTATGCCGCTGTAGGTTATTTCAAAAAGGACGTGGACAACTTCATTCAAACCACCATCACTGAAACTACCATCGAAGGCCTGCACGATATCTTAAATGGCCCACGTTATCGGGCTGCTGTAACCGCTATTGAAGGCCGTGGTGAACAAGCCACCAGCACTGCCATTTTTGAACAAATGCTGGCCGATGGTCATGGCAATGCTGAAGGAAAAATAGAGCCTAAAGCAGACGACCCGCTGATTGTCTGGAATATCAGCCAACCTACCAATACAGATAAAAAATCTGTTGATGGTTTTGAGCTGGCTATCCAGCATCTGTTTGGTGAATCCGGTTTTGGTATGGGTGCCAACGCCACTTTTGTACAGGGTGATGTGGAGTTTGATGTGACAAGTCTGACGCAACAGGCTCCTCTGACCGGTTTAAGTGATTCAGCCAACTTCCAGCTGTTTTATGAAAAGGAAGACTGGTCGGTCAAAGTCACTTATGCCTGGCGCGACAGCTACCTGATTGGTGTAGGTCAGTCTCAGGGCTCATCCGATGCCCCACCTCAGTTTGCCAAAGCTTATGGTCAATGGGATATGAGTCTGAATTATTCAGTCACAGAGCAGTTCAATCTGTTTTTTGAAGGGGTAAACCTGAACAACGAAACCGAGCAAGGTTATGGCCGTTACGAAGAACAGTTCCTGTTTGCCCGTCAGTATGGTCCACGTTATACCCTGGGTATGAGATACAGCTTTAACTAAGCCTGGCGTCCTGTCCCTTGCTCAAACACCCGGCGCTTTGCCGGGTGTTTTTTTAATAAGTCCGGCCACAGACCAGTTCACTTTATTGTGGTTTCAGTTTACGGAGCAGTAGATCGCCATGCTGACTATAGTCCCTTATAGTCAACTGCTGCTCCGCCCCGGCCGGGCTATGTGCTGTATGAGTTGCAGTGATCACAACTAAAGTGCCGCCACTGGCCAGCGCCGCTCTGATCCCAATGTCTGCATCTTCAAAAATAAGACAATCCGCACAGCGCACACCAAGTCGCTTTGCCGCCAGTAAATAACAATCAGGTTGAGGTTTGCCCTGTTCTACATCTTCGGCAGTGATTAATACGTCTGGGATAGGCAAGCCAGCTGCGCTAAGCCGGGTTAAAGCCAGTGCGCGTGGAGCCGAAGTCACCACAGCCCAGCGATGTTGCGGTATTTGCTTTAAAAATGCCGCAGCGCCCGGTATTTCCAGAATACCTTCGACTTCGTCTATTTCAGCCCGGGTGATGTAAGCCGCTTCTGCAGCTGCGTCCACTCCAGGCAGATTTAAACTGGCGATAGTGTCTATCGCTCTTCTGCCATGAATAGTGGGTAAAAAGCTCTCCACATCAATACCATGAGCTCTGGCCCAGTTGGCCCAGACATGTTCGGCAGCAGCAATAGAATTGATGATGGTGCCGTCCATATCAAATAACATGGCTGAAAAATGCTGGTCAGGTAGCAGATCAGGCGTCATAAGGTTGTTGTCCACAGGTTGGATAAGGTTGAACTCTCAGTCCCTTAGTTTGCCATCAAAACAAAACTGAGGTGTAGAAGAAACAACAAAAAGCGGCAACAGTTTAAAGACTATCCACGCAGGATATTTTCCATAGCTTTCCCTTTCGCCAGCTCATCAATCAGCTTGTCTAAATAACGGATTTTTTGCATCAGAGGATCGCTAACCTCTTCCACCCGAACACCACAAACCACGCCCTTAATCATTACAGCATTAGGGTTCATCGCCGGAGCCTGCGCAAAAAAGGTTCTAAAATCAGTGCCCTGCTCCAGCTGTATCTGCAATTCGGCAGCACTGTAACCTGTCAGCCAGCAGATAATCTGATCCACTTCTGTTTTGCTGCGGCCTTTGCGCTCTGCTTTTTGCACGTAAAGCGGATAAACAGAGCAAAATTTCATGCTGAAAATACGATGTTCTGACATGCCAGCCCCTGCGCTATAACCAAATCAGCCCGGAATAAGGCGTCGTTTTTAGCGAATCCAGCCGGCTTTGCAAATCGCTGCTGTGTACTTCCAGTTGATGGCCGTCCGGATCCAAAAAATACAAGGATTGTCCTTCACTTTTATTTTGCTTCCACTCTTTGACTCCAGCCAGCCTTAACTTTGTAGTAAAAGCCGGAAAGTCCTGTTCCGCTATATCAAATGCCAGATGAGAATAATCTTTGGCTGGTGACACCTGGTCACAGGACAGGCAAAACCATAAATCACCCAAACTCAGATAAGCGCCTTTATCCCAGCGCACATGAGCCTGCATACCTAACAGCCTGGTATAAAAGCCGATTGACCTTTCAAGATCACTGACGGCTATGGTGATATGGTTTAATCCTTTGAGCACAACCCTGTCCTTTACTGGTAAAACTGGTTCACCAGCTTAATATGCTTTTGGCCTGACTTCGAGCAAATGTTCAATCAGCACAGCGGCTGGCGTCCTGTGCTCAGGCCTAATAAGTAAAGTTTTGCGGGAAATGGTCTGACGCCGCCAGCAAATTGCCCGAAGCAGAAAAAACGTAGCCACCACCGGCATTGGTCACACTGTAATCAAGCAAACCACCACCTTGATGCGTTGCATGATTACCACGCACTACAGCTCCTGCTCCCGGCGCGACAAAGGTTCCATCAAAAGGATCTGCGTTAAAGTCTCCCACTACAGCCCAAACCCCACCCAGCGCATTCACTGCCGCTATTTGTGGATTGGTATAACTGCAGGCATTCGCGGTGCCGGCTGACGGAGCATGGTAAGAATAAATGGTGATCAGATTTCCCGCCTGATTTACTGTCATCCAGGGTAAACAGCGCGGATTACCCGGGTTATAACCCGGAAAAGGTGCAACCACAGGGTTACGGATGCCTCTGGCGTTCACTGTGATTCGGCTCATAATAGCCAGACTGTTCCTTGGGTTTGCGTCCACATTGTTATACCAGAACACCACATCATAAATATGGTTACCATTTTGATATACACCAGCCAGTGAGTTTGGAAAGCCAGGCACAGCCATCGTATGTTGCAAAAGATGGGTCATGTCACCTGATTCCTGCAAACAGATCACATCCGGATTATTTTGCGCAATTAAAGCGCCTAAATAAAGTTGCTGAGTGCTGCCTTGCATATTCCATGTCGTAATTCTCATAGAGCCTTTCCTCAATTAAACCCAGACATTTATACCTTTATTGACTACTGCCCCTAAGGTTTCCCAATATTTAATACAAGAACCCAGCCACTGTTGGATACTTTTTGTATAAAAATATAAACAACTGATTTAATTGAGATAAAAGTGAGAACAGCACTTCAGCAGAGAAAAAATCTGAGCAAGCAAAAACAATACACCGGACAATTTCGACCACAGAAGCGGATAACAACACCCCATAACGGGCAGGCTCCGTAGCCTGAACCAACGCCGTTATCGGGCTGATCCAGGCATTTAGTGACAAAACAGCAGAACGGTAAGATGAATCACCTTAAATCCCCAATATGGCCTTGTACTCTTCTTCAACCCGCCCATGCACCCGCCAGAAGCCCGCCGGAGTTTTGCCTTGCAGCACATCCCGTAATATGTTGAGGTGTGTATGCCAGCCGCCAGCTACGCTCAGGCGGTCGTCCGGATTGGTCAGCAAACGGTGGACTAATGTAAGTTTGACCTGGTCGCCCTGCTCTTCCAATGTGAAACTCACTTCGGATTCGACTCCAGAGCCTTCATTCCAGATATAACTTAGTTGCCGCATAGGCTGCCACAGGGTCACCTTACCCAGCATGGACACTGCACCGGCACAATCGGCGTATTTAGGTGGAGGAAGATCATGCTCAGGGCTCAGTTCTGAATTGCGGAAGCAATGTTCCACTTTACCACCAATACAGGGTTCAACCTGGCCTTCGGCTAACCATTTGGCACGTTTATCGGATTCAGTCAGGTACTGCCATACCCGTTCCAGCGGGCCTGGCAGTACACGTTCCAACTTGAGTACATCGGGAGCAAGCAGTTCAGCATAGTCAGACATTTCAAATATCCTTCTGTGAAGTGGCGCAGGCAATGGGCCTGAACCAAGGGGTGACAAACCAACCGGAATGCTCACATTTATTTACGCTAAAACCATGATAAACAACAATATTTTATTCTGTTGTAGAGTCAGTATTCAGCGCAGTAACCAGAGCGTCCAGCCGTTGATTCCAGAACTTCTCATAATGGCGCAACCATTCCATACCACCCAACATAGGCGCAGTATTTAACTGGCAGGTGTGATTGCGCCCTTCAATATGACGCACCAGTAAGCCAGCGCCCTCCAGCACTTTGATATGTTTGGAGATAGCAGCCAGTGTCATATCAAAAGGTGCTGCCAGCTCGCTGATACCACAAGGCGCCTGCGCCAATCTGGCGATAATGGCCCGTCGTGTTGGATCAGACAGCGCATGAAACACGGCATCCAGTTGAGTACTTTGATTGTTTACCATATGGTTAAGTATTCTCGCGTTATGATTAATTGTCAACCATTTGGTTAAGTATAATGCATAGTCCAGATGTAAGATGTGTTATTGCAATATTAAGTGTCGCCAGATCTAAATTTACGATGGGAAAGAGCGTGCGGGTTATAGCCTCTCTTTTATGAAGCGGGCACAGAGCAAGACTTGACCCCGTTGGTTTTTAGTTTTCTAAATTGTCTATTTTTAGGAAATGCGCTTACATAGATGTGAAACTTCGGGGCAATTTAAAAGGAATGGGGTAAGATTTTTTTTTGAAACAGGATTCCAAATGAACCTAAACTCATTTTGTGTTTCATAGGGAACCTTAGGTTTTACAAAGCCAATTTGAGAAGGAGGACTTTCCATTCCTGTATAAGTTCTGTCTGCATAAACAACAGAACCTGAGAGCGCCTCTATTAGAGGAATTTTTTTACTCAGCGAATCAGATACTAACTTAAAAAAAGCAAAGGATCTGTAATCTCTACACAATACCTACCGAACGTATCACTTAATTTTTCTGGCGAAAAAACCTTAGTGGTACACAAAATGTAAGAATCAACTATATAAGTTGTTTCAGAACAATTATCTATTGTCCCGCCTCTGCAAGAAGGATCAATGTAAATGCCACTTTTAAGGGCACGTGCTACAAAATCCGGATCATTGCCATCGCCTTTAATATAGCCAGAACTGTATGTTTCATAGGCTTCTTGAGGGTCACCCTGTTCGGGATTTTCATAATTCCGGCAAGTTTTTAATGTACTTATCCAAACTTGTCCACGAGTAAGAGCTTCAGCTTCATTTTCTTTCATAAAAAAGCGATAAACCGACTTAATTTTTGAAGTTGCCTGAGGATTAGTTATTAGAGGCTTAATTGAGTCAGAATAGATAAACGATGGTTTATATTGTTGTATTTCCTTTTGCTCTCTTTTCAATCGACTTTTTTTCCCCATATTATTGGTCCTTCGCTAAATTTGTTTAGTCTGATGTAAAGAAATAATTTTTAGTAAGCTTAATTCGATGTCAGGCTTGCTCTTTGCCTCAAAAAATAACTTAACACCCAAACTAACAAAGGTCTTTCACAACGGCTTAAGTTTGCCCGGAAAACAACGCCATCTGCGAATCAGCCAACACACCGTTATGCTGGCGCAATAAACAAATAATAAGGGCGGGTATAAAACCCGCCCCTACGGCAACTGGTTAATCAGGAGGAGTTATCCCCCGAATGAATTACCAGCCAGTCAGTTCTTTCAGTGCTTTACCGATATCGGCTAAGCTTTTCACTGTCTTCACGCCTGCGTCTTCCAGTGCAGCGAACTTCTCGTCCGCTGTACCTTT
>CBIMJC010000201.1:0-7476 GCA_966244125.1 uncultured Rheinheimera sp. | reverse complement strand
CGATCACGCGCAAATGCTCCAGATCTTTTTGGATCACAGGCTGATCTGCAGAAATGCGGCGAAAGGTTTGATCGGCCACAGCTTCGATCATTTTGTATGGGTCATCATAAGTTTTTACAGCAGCGGCGCTAGCCTGAGCAACGAATCCCAATGAGATCAAAGCGGTCACTGCGATTTTTACCAGCAAATTTTTCATGCTTAGTTACTTCCTCTGTTAAATAAGAACTGGCCAATTAACTCTTCAAGCACGATAGCCGACTTGGTGTCTTCCACATAATCGCCACTTTTCAGAATAGTGACTGTTTCGTCCACAAAACCAGGCTGTAATCCGAGATACTGTTCACCTAATAAGCCAGAGGTCAAAATAGCCACTGAGCTTGTTTCAGGGAAGTTGTTGTATTGGCTGTCAATTTCCATCGCCACTACGGGTGAATACTCTTCCGTATCCAATTCAATAGAACGCACCCGGCCTACGACCACGCCTCCCACCTTAATAGGCGAGCGCACTTTTAAGCCGCCAATATTCTCAAACTTGGCATACAACATATAAGTTTCACCTGAGCCCGTCATGCCGCTGTTGGCCACTTTCAGAGACAACAACAAAAAAGCAGCTATAGCCAAAGCTACAAACAGACCCACCAACACTTCGATTTTGCGAGATGTCATTTTTTACCCACCAAACATTACAGCTGTTAATATAAAGTCAAAACCTAAGACCGCTAAAGAAGAGGTTACTACTGTCTGAGTGGTTGCCTGACTGATCCCTTCAGAGGTTGGTACAGCATCAAAACCTTTATGTAAGGCTATCCAGGTCACAATCAAGGCAAAGACTACACTTTTAATTACACCGTTCAGAATATCCTGCTGAAAGTCGACATTGGCTTGCATGGCAGACCAGTAACCACCACCGTCCACGCCTAACCAGTCCACACCCACCAGGTGGCCCCCTAAAATACCTACGGCGGTAAAAATCATAGCCAGCAATGGCATACTGATCACACCGGCCCAGAAACGTGGGGCTATGATGCGACGCAGCGGATCCACCGCCATCATTTCCATACCGGATAACTGCTCAGTAGCTTTCATCAGGCCTATTTCTGCCGTTAAAGCGCTGCCTGCCCGGCCTGCGAATAATAATGCGGTCACAACAGGGCCAAGTTCGCGTAATAAGCTCAGAGCGACCAAAGGGCCTAACATCTGTTCTGCACCAAATTTCGACAACACTGTGTAGCCTTGTAGCGCCAGCACCATACCGATAAACAGGCCTGAGACCAGAATAATAAGTAAAGACAACACACCTACGACATACAACTGCTTCAGTAACAAAGGGAAGCTTTTACTTGGGGTTGGCCAGGCGACCAAAGCGCCAAACAACATTAAAGTTGCGCGGCCTATGCCCTGGATTTTAGCAATACTTTGTTGTCCAAGTTGCTGTAACTTATCCACTATCACTTCGCTAACTCCATCAATTCCGCACTGTAACTGGCTGCTTTAAAGTGGAAAGGCACAGGACCATCAGATTGCCCCTGTAAAAATTGCTGCACTAAAGCTGAAGGATGAGCCCGGAGTTCATCCGGAGTGCCCTGTCCTATGACTTTTTGTTCAGCCACTACATAAACATAATCCGCTATGCTCATCACTTCATTAACGTCATGCGACACCACCACAGAGGTTAATCCCAGCGCATTGTTCAATGAACGGATCAGACGAACTATCACCCCCATAGAGATAGGGTCCTGTCCGGCGAAAGGTTCATCATACATAATAAGCTGCGGATCCAACGCAATAGCGCGAGCCAAAGCAGCACGGCGCGCCATACCACCGGACAATTCAGCCGGCATTAAATCACGGGCGCCACGTAAGCCAACAGCTTCCAGTTTCATCAACACCATCAGGCGGATAATTTCTTCCGGCAAACGGGTATGTTCACGGATAGGGAAAGCAACGTTGTCATAAACCGACATTTCACTGAACATGGCGCCACTTTGGAACAGCATGCTCATTTTTTGCCGGGCTTTATACAAATCTTTACGATTAAGCTGCGGAATATCCTGACCATCGACCAGAATTTTGCCCTGCTCAGGTTTAAGTTGACCACCAATCAGGCGCAGTAATGTCGTTTTACCAATACCACTTGGCCCCATAATGGCGGTGACTTTACCACGCTGAAACTGCATGCTCATGTCGTCATAGATCACACGGTCACCACGTTTGAACGTCAGGTGCTGAATGTCTACCAGGATATCTGACACGTTGATCCTCATTTTAAAGAGAGTTGCGCTTACCGCTCAAATTAGAGGCGCGCAATATACCGATGCACTGTGGCAACTTCAAGCCAGGTGCAGTGTTAAAGGCCTGTCATTGTATAGGTTTTTCACCACAACAACCTTATAAAAAATAGTAACAACTGATTGCAAAAACAGAATAATTCGATTGTTTTGCGTATTCTTTTGCATTTAGGCCTGATAAGCACGAAAATATCTGCCTTTGTTTATGGGCGCAAAGTGTGCCGCGCTGAAAATGAATCGCAGCTTAATGTTTTGTCTATCTGAATGATCTAACAGATTTTCTTACTGGATCCTTTCCACAGAACTACAGATCCAAAAAGCTGGCAATCACGACTAAATGGGGATTTTTGCATGACTCTGGATTTTCGCCCTCAGGCCCTGCAGGTACTGCAGATTGAAGCAGCAGCTGTAACCCAACTAGCGACCTATATAGACGAAAGTTTTAATCTGGCCTGCCAAATGATGTTCGATTGCAAAGGTCGGGTTATTGTCATTGGTATGGGGAAATCAGGTCATATAGCGCATAAAATTGCCGCCACTTTGGCTTCCACCGGCACACCTGCTTTTTTTGTACATCCGGCAGAAGCCAGCCACGGCGACTTGGGCATGATCACTCAGGATGACGTTGTGCTTGCTATTTCCAACTCGGGGGAAACCGCCGAAGTACTGACCATAGTGCCTGTGCTAAAACGCCGTGGTATCAAAATGATCAGCATGACAGGCCGTCCGGAATCAACCTTAGCCACTTTATCCGACGTGCATCTGTGTGTCAGGGTTGAACAGGAAGCTTGTCCTTTAGGTTTGGCTCCAACCGCCAGTACCACAGCCACTTTGGCCATGGGAGACGCGCTTGCCGTCGCACTTTTGGATGCGCGCGGTTTTTCTGCCGATGATTTTGCGTTATCCCATCCGGGTGGCAGCTTAGGACGCCGCTTATTATTAAGACTGGAAGATGTGATGCATAGTGGCGAAGCTTTGCCTGTGGTGTATCAACAGGTCAGCCTGAAGGAAGCACTGCTGGAAATTTCCCGTAAAGGCCTGGGTATGACAGCTATAGTCGATGACTCTGGAAAGTTGGCTGGTTTATTTACCGATGGTGATTTACGCAGAGTGTTGGATCAGCAAGTCGACTTACACCAGGCCAGTATAGCCAGCCTGATGACCAGAAACTGTATCACAGCTAAACCTGCTATGCTGGCGGCAGAAGCTTTGCAGGTGATGGAACAACGTAAAATTAACGGTCTTATTGTAGTCAACGAGCAATACCAGCCTGTAGGCGCTCTGAATATGCATGATTTATTAAAAGCCGGGGTGCTTTAATGTCGTCTTTATTTGCGCAGATGTATCAGGCCACCAGCCCGGAGCTGGAACACAAAGCCCGGCAAATCCGCTTACTGATTTGTGATGTGGATGGGGTGTTTTCCGATGGCCGGATTT
This sequence comes from uncultured Rheinheimera sp., assembly GCA_966244125.1. Classification (GTDB taxonomy): domain Bacteria; phylum Pseudomonadota; class Gammaproteobacteria; order Enterobacterales; family Alteromonadaceae; genus Pararheinheimera. The sequence goes on along the minus strand of CBIMJC010000201.1, from coordinate 3,751 downwards.
ATTTAGGTAATCAGGGCGAAGAGCTCAAAGCTTTCCATACCCGGGATGGTTATGGCATCAAAGCTTTACGCCATGCCGGTATTGAAGTGGCAGTCATTACGGGACGCCGTTCAGAAATAGTTCAGCAACGTATGACCTCCTTAACTGTGCCTTATATTTATCAGGGCCAGGAAAATAAACTTGCAGCTTTTGCTGAACTCCGGCAGAAACTGGCGCTCGAAGCCTCACAAATTGCTTTTATCGGTGATGATTTAGCGGATTGGGCCGTGATGCAACACTGTGGTTTAAGTGTGGCGGTGCAGGACGCTCACCCTTACCTTGTGCTGCACGCCGATTACCGTTGTAAATTGCCAGGTGGTTTTGGCGCGGTGCGCGAACTTTGCGATTTACTGCTGTGCTCTCAGGGCAAGTTTGCTGAATTTTCAGGAAGTAGTACATGATCCGTCAATTTCTCTGGTTAGTGCTTATTGTCGCCGCTGCTGCTGGTTTTTACAGCTGGCAACTGCTGGACCAGGAGCAGAGCGGCACTCCGGCCAATCAGGACAACCAACCTGACTATGTGGCGCAGGATCTGACGCGGATGATTTATGACAATGAAGGCCACCTGTCGGATTTAATCCGCGCTCAACGGATGGAGCACTTTGAACGCTTTGGTTTTTTGCAGTTTGATTTCCCTATCTACACCATTTATCAGGAAAAAGTGCCATTATGGCAAGTGACAAGCGAACAGGCAGTGCTTTATCCTGATGACAAACTTATTCTTGAACAGCGGGTGGAGCTACGTAATATGGCAACAGACCCACTCTTTACCCGAATAGAAACTAATGCAGTTGAGCTGTTGTTTAACAGCAATACCTTACAATCGAGCGAACAAGTGCGGATCTTTGGCCTGGGTTTCCAGATCACTGGCCATGGCATGGAGGCCGATTTAAACGCACAAAATATAGAGCTGAAAAAGCACACAAAAACGGTTTATTACAATGAAAAGTAACATTATTTTATTAAGTCTTGCTCTGGTATTCAGCGGCCTGCTTCAGGCCGGTCCTGATGACTTCAAAAAAGAAATTCAGGTGGGTTCAGACCGTCAGTTTGGATCGATCAAAGACAAAGTCATGACCTTTGTGGATAACGTCAAAGTACAACAGGGTAGCCTGTTGATTGAAGCCGACAAGCTGGAAGTGATTGCCAGTGCAGGCAAAGGCAAAGAAGTCTTTATCGCTTCAGGCCAGCCCGCCAAATATTCCCAGATGCTGGACGGTGATAAACCCATAAAAGCCAGCGCCAACGAAATTCGTTACGATGTGGCCAAAGGGACATTAGTGCTGACCGGCAATGCAGAACTCAGTCAGAACGGCAGCATGGTGCAAGGGGCAGTGATTAAATATAACCTTGAAAAACAAGAGCTGGAAGCTGAATCCGATGGTAAAAAAACTGAACGGGTCACCACAGTATTCAGCCCGGAAGGAAAAGAATAATGAAGTTAGTCGCGTCCCATCTGGCGAAAAGTTACAAAGGCCGTCAGGTGGTCAAAGACGTTAGTCTGGAAGTGAAAGCGGGTCAGATCGTCGGTCTGCTGGGACCAAATGGCGCAGGAAAAACCACTACTTTCTACATGATAGTGGGCTTAGTCCCTTCTGATAAAGGCCAAATCACGCTGGATGGCAAAGAGATCACTTTTGATCCTATCCATGCCCGGGCCCGCTGTGGCATTGGCTACCTGCCGCAGGAAAGCTCGATATTCCGTAAACTGACGGTGTACGACAACTTGCTGGCCATTTTGCAACATCGCAAAGATTTAACCGAAGAGCAGCGCGAAGAGAAAGCCGATGCTTTGTTAGACGAATTCCATATAGGGCATATCCGCAACAGCCTGGGTATGAGTTTATCGGGTGGGGAAAGACGCCGGGTGGAAATAGCCAGAGCATTGGCTGCTGATCCGGCCTTTATCCTGTTAGATGAACCTTTTGCTGGCGTTGATCCTATTTCAGTGTTAGATATTAAAAAAATCATTCAGCATCTGTGCCAAAGAGGTATTGGGGTGCTGATCACCGACCACAATGTGCGCGAAACTCTTGATGTCTGTGAAATTGCCTATATTGTAAGTCATGGAGAACTGATTGCTGCAGGTACCCCGGCTGAGGTTTTAGCAAACCAACAAGTCCGCGATGTCTATCTGGGTGAGCAATTCAGGTTATAGTTTAAAACAAGATCCGAATAGGGTTGTTTGGAGAAAATAAGAAGTACATGAAACCGTCTCTGCAACTTCGTCTTGGTCAGCAGCTCACAATGACTCCGCAATTGCAGCAAGCAATCAAACTGCTGCAATTATCTACCATTGAACTGCAACAGGAAATTCAGGAAGCACTGGATGCTAATCCTTTGCTGGAAGCTGAAGATGACTATGCTGTGTTTCAGGAACCTTCCTCTAAAGAGTTAAATCATGGTGCCGAGTTTGACGCTCCCGACTATGAAAGCAGTCATGATGAACACTACGAACCAGAGGTAAAGGACAGCAGCGAAGCTATGTCCGAGCAAAATATCAAAGAAGATTTGCCACTGGACAGTCATTGGGATGATCTGGTCAGTGCAGCCCCTGTAGCAGGCGCCAACAACTTCAACGGCGATGAAGACACAGTGTATCAGGGCGAAACCAGCGAAACCCTGCAAGATTATTTACGTTGGCAAATGCAGTTAACCCCCTTTTCCGACACGGACCGTGCCATAGCCGAAATTATTATCGAAGCTATAGACGAAAATGGTTTACTGACCATAGATGCTGACGAGATTCTCGAATCTTTGGGCATGCCGGATGTAGAGGCTGACGAAGTAGAAGCTGTGATCAAACGTATCCAGTTATTTGACCCTGTAGGGGTCGGCGCCCGCAGTATTCAGGAATCTTTATTGGTGCAGCTGCGCCAGTTTGATCCAAAAACTCCCTATCTGGCTGAAACCCGGCATATCATTAAAGAATATACTGACTTTTTAGCCAACAGAGATTTCCGTTCTCTGATGCGTGTGACTAAACTCAAAGAAGACGACTTAAAAGAAGTGATGCGGCTGATCCACAGCCTGAACCCAAGACCAGGGGCAGATGTAATTCGACAAGAACAGTCCTATGTCATACCAGATGTATCTGTCGCCAAAATCAAAGGACGCTGGATGGTTGAGTTAAACCCTGATGCGATGCCAAAGATCAGAATTAACGAGCAATATGCCGCTATGTCGCGCAATGCCCGAAACGCATCAGATGGTCAGTTTATTCGTTCCCACCTGCAGGAAGCCAAGTGGTTTTTAAAAAGTCTGGAAAGCCGCAACGAAACTTTGCTCAAGGTGGCCAACTGCATAGTGCAGCAACAACAGGCCTTTTTTGAGCACGGTGAAGAAGCCATGAAACCCATGGTGTTAAACGATGTCGCTGAAATGGTGGGCATGCATGAATCGACCATTTCCCGTGTGACCACACAAAAATATATGCACACACCCAGAGGAATATTTGAACTTAAATTCTTTTTCTCCAGTCATGTAAGTACAGAGAGTGGCGGTGAATGTTCGTCCACCGCGATCCGCGCCTTTATAAAAAAATTGGTGGCGGCGGAAAATCCTGCCAAACCTTTAAGTGATAGCAGGATGGCAGAAATACTGTCAGAACAAGGGATTAATGTCGCACGGCGTACCATTGCCAAGTATCGTGAAGCCTTGTTTATTCCGCCGTCTAATCAGCGCAAGAGCTTGCTTTAACAGCTCTATTAAG
>CBIMJC010000200.1:0-7481 GCA_966244125.1 uncultured Rheinheimera sp. | reverse complement strand
TAACCGCTGTTTTAAATCCTGCTTTACTTTGCCGCCTTGAGTACAAAGGCGATACAGCACCACTTCGGCCAGCATATCTTCCAGGTTAAAATGCTCAAAGGGGTCAAGCTGCGTATGGTAAAAATAGGTTTGTTTCACCACACTGATGGCCTGACGGCGACGTGATTCGCGTAATGCCTGCTGATACACAGCAAACCCTTGCCACTCCTCCGCATCAGGCGGGCTGGCAATATCCTGCAGTAACTGCTCTTCCACTTCACCATACAGCGATTTACGATTAGGCACCTGCTGACTGACCTGAGACAACATGCTCCAGCCCTTTTGGAAAGGTTTAACTATACCTTCAGGGCTAACCAGCAAAGCCAGAGCTTTTTCTACATCATGGTCCGACAGCTCGGCCAGGCCTAAACTTGCGACACCTATAATGTCATGCGCGGCCTGTTCCAGCAGATGCATTTTGTATTTGTTGTAAAACTTGTCCGCAAACTTCAGGCTCATCAGCACGGCTTTGCTTTTCACCTGCTCCAGCTGCGCCTCTGACAGTTTTTGCTCTGCTCTGGCGTAATTGAGCACCTTAGTTAAAAAAGGCCCCTGATTGGCATCCCGCACCACTAACTGCATAACTGAACCCTTATCAACTGCTTCGCCTTAATCGAGGAAACTAAACATATCGTCCACTTCGGCATATTCGTCCGTGGCCTGATTTTTCTCTTTGGCCTGCATCACCAGCTCAGCCGCAAACTTATTGATAATATGCTCCCAGCCTGAGTTTTCATTGCGTACCAGATTTTTAATCGACTGTTCCACCTGAGGCGTTAACTGGCGAATAAGCGCTAATAAGCTGCGCGGGTCGTCATATCCCAAACCATGCACTTCTTCGTTCAGATGGCGTTCGGTATAGCTGATGGCTTCTTCTAAATCCTGTTCTTCTTCATGCAATAAATCATGCACTTCGTCTTCATCTTCAATCACTTCGCCACGGTACAGCTCAATAAAAGGGATGGACAAATAAAACAAACCAGCCGGATCTTCCGCTATGGCTTCCAGAATTTCGGCCTGTTTGGTTTCGTTATCCTGAGTGCGGATCAGGTAAGTTAAAAAATCAAAAGTATGCTGCTTTAAATCTTCCGCATTGTTTTTGATTTTTTCTTCCCAGTACAAAGGCTGCTGGCAGACGATGTCGCGGATTTTCTCCGGAGTCATCAGCTCAGAAATAATGGACGGAAAGGAAATATCATGCTGACTGTTAATTTGAGTCAGAGTCACAATATCAATATTTTCAATCACTTCAACCAGCTGATCATCAGACATTGTATTGGCCATCAGCTCAAATTTTTTGCTGGCCTGTTTGGGCTCCACTATGGCAAGTTCTTTAATTTCCGCCACAGCAATTTCAATCAGGTTATTCATCAGCGACCTTCCCTGTTAAAAGTGATTTCATCGTATTGGTCATCGTAGCCTTCTTCTTCGTCGTCATGACCTTCGTAATCGTCCTCTGCCTCGTTACGGAATGGGGACTCATCCGCGTCTTCGTCATCCTCATCATGGTGATCACGTGGGCCAGGCGCAGCCGCAACATGCTTGTTCAGCATAAAAAGCACAGCACAACTTTCAATCAGTAACTCTTCGTTAAATTCACGAATGGTTTTTACCAGGGCTAAATCGGCGTTATTAAAAGCCACTGAGGTTTTAAACTCGTCCCAGACCGGCATGGTATTTTTAGCCAGCCAGGCGGCCCATTTCAGATTGGCTTCAGGAGTGAATTTAACCCGGCCATACAAAGCAACAGGCAAATATTCAGGCACCGAATGCAACATTTTCGGATCAGCCTGCAAAATGCTTTTGATTTGGGCGGTGAATTTCTCCAGCGCTTTTGGTGTATCTGGATCGTTGTAGGATTCAATATTTTCGTAAGCGTCAGTTTTTAACGCTTCTAAACGGTTTTTGTCGAATGTTTTGCTCATCAGTTTTAACCTTTTACGGACGGGTAATAACTATCCCACAGCTCTTTCATCGCTGCGGTCGGGTCCGGCACTATCACATTATTAAAATCTTTAATAAAAGCCGCGCGTTTTTTGGCGTCTGACAATACATCATAGGCTTCTTTTACCTTTTGTAATTGTGCGCCTGCCTGCTCTTTTTCATCATCCGTTAAATTCAGCAGTTTATCCGGATGGTATTTATTGGATAAACGCTTGTAGGCTTTTTTTATCTCATCTTCACTGGCGTTGGCTTTGACGCCCAAAATGCGAAAGTAATTAATCATTCAAAGTCCATGGAGTTAAACAGATAAGGCCAATTTTCTTCTGGTGCTAAACTGCGGCGATTCTAACAGAAAATCCGATCACTGCAGCAACAAGGTATGCACAAGCTGGTGTTTTAAACAGAACTGAATTCTGTACTGCGGCTCTACACCATAAAGGCCGGCAAAAGACGGGTCTAAATTGAGCCACAGGCTGTTGCAGTGCAACTCAACCCGACTTAGTCTGGCCATCTCAAAACCAAAAAAACTGCGGACCACAGGATAAAGCGCCTTGTACAGGCTCTCTTTAGCGGAAAAAATTAAGGTGGTGGCCACAGCGGCTGATAAACCAGCCTGCAGCAGTAACTCCAGCTCCGCCTGGTTATGAATATCAGCAGAGAGATGTTGAGCTGTATCAGCACTTAGCAGCAGTTCTGAGTCTATTCCGATCAAAGGCCTGGCAGAGATCGTTCCGACACAACAGGCCGCAAAACCTGTGGTATGAGTGATAGAGCCTGTCACGCCTGCAGGCCAGACCGGAGAACGGTCTTCCGCATTTTGGATCTGTTGCTCAACTTCACTGCAACCTAAAGCCTGAAGCGCCAGTTTTACCAGGACACGGGCAGCCAGAAACTCGGCTTTACGCTTTGCAACAGCCTTTCGCACAATGTCTGGCTGGTTTATGCCATACAAGCTGAAACAGTGTTCTGAAAAGTCGGACGTCTCAAAGTGACAGTACAAAAGATGAAGTTCGTTATTCAGACGTTGATGGCTGACATTGCGGATAAAGCCTGTTGGCAATACCGGGGGACTCAGGGGCAGAAAAGGCTCAAAGTGCATACAACTCACTGCCCTGTGCTGTTGCAAAAACAATTTAGGATCTGCTGCTCAATCCACTTGATCACCAATGCAGAGGATTGGCGGATAAAAAAATGATCTCCGGGCAGTTCAGTCATCACACAATGTTGACTGCTCAGCTCCTGCCATGCCTCAAGTTGAGGCAGACGAAGGCTGTGATCTCTGTCTCCATACAATACAGAAAACGCAAAAGGCATCTGAACTGCTTGAGCCTGATAGGTACTGGCTATGTTGAAATCCGCTCTCAGTACAGGCTCAAACAGTTCCATCAATTCCTTGTTGGCTAAAACTTCTGCCGGAGTACCGTTGAGCTGCTGCAACATCTGAAAAAAATCAGCCTGAGGCAACCTATGTAGCTGAGGTTGTAAAGCCGGCAGATGTGGAGCTCTGCAGGCGGATACCAGCATCTGTACCGGTAAAGCCAGACCCTGTTGTTTCAGCTCACAACACAAGGCATAACTAATCAAAGCGCCCATACTGTGGCCAAAAAACATAAAAGGACAAGCAGTAAAAACATCCCGGTGCAGCATTAATTCATCTATCAGACTTTGCATGTCCTGATGAGGCTGCTGATTGATCCTGGCGCCGCGGCCTTTTAGCTCGACTAAAACCAGCTCGACCCTGGGGCCAAAGTGCGATAGCCATGGCTGGTAGCTGTAGGCCGAACCGCCGGCACAAGGGAAACAAAAAAGACGCAATTCAGGTCTGAGTCTGGGCTGCGGAACAATAAAAACCTGATTTGCCTGCACCATAACTCCCTGATTTACGTCTTTTACTGTGAATCATCAGGACATCAGCTGGAGCTGGCTGCCACTGCTTTTTTATCTGAAGCTAAGAGTAAAACCACACCAATAATTGGAGTAAACAGCAGGGAAGCAAACAAATATCCCCAAAATCCAAGTTTACGGTCGCGGCCAAACCAGGCGATAGCACTGCACAGTACGACATATAGTAATAAGTACATCTGACACTCCTTCTTTTAGTTACTTTCCTGAAGATGGCCCAGTTTCCGGATCTTCATTCCTTCCACCAGGACATCGCCCTCGGTACTACCGGAACTACGACAACTAAACATTAGTCCTTTGTCGGTAAATTCGCTATTGCCCTGATAAAGCAGAGTGTCTGCCAGGACTTCAGGGTCAAAGCTATGAGCTGCAGCTATGGTTTGTTGCATTATGCTGGCAGCCAGATAACCCTGCACCGCCCAATTGTCAGGCACCTGCTGGTATTTTTTCTGATAAGCCTGAGCAAAATCCTGAAACTTTGTATAGGCGGTGACAAACTCAGGACAGTTGTACCGCGTGGGGACACAGTCTGTGTTGTCATCACCGCAGTCTTGTTGTCCTTTATCTGTCAGCTTAGTGTAGGCTTGCCGGTACTCTTCAACATCATGGGTAATCAATACAGACAGATCCCCATAAGAGGCGCAGTTTTTCAGCTTGTTGCAGTTGTTTTGCAGTTCAATCAGGCTGTGGCCGGCAAAAATGGGCAGGTCAAGAGACAGGCCTCTGGCCTGACGGATCACTTGGGCTGCCTGAGGCATAAAACCCGCAATAAAAATTGCATCCACCTGGCCTGATTTGACTCTCTCTATCCTCCTGAGCATTTGACTCAACTGAGCTTGTGTATCATCGACGCCAAAATCCAGCGCTTTTCTGGTCACAATACGATGGTTGATGAAACCAGAAGACGACTGTGCGGGCTGCTGGCTTGTAGTGATGACAGAGCTTAACTCTTCAGCCCAGAGTTTGATGTCCAGCTCCAATAATTCCAGCTGTGCATACTGAGCTTCAGCCGTCAGCACACTTATTTCTTGTTGATTACGTTGAAATAACTGCTGCCGGTACGCATCAGCTGCGCTTTGCTCCAGCTCAAGCTGCAAGTAATCCAATAGCTTGGTACGGGGCATGGAGTCATAAAACTTGTTACTGCCTTTTTTTTGTTTTTGCTCCTCAGTCAGAAACTGCACAATCAAAGCGTCATCGGCCTGTGCGGCCAGTAGCCTTATCCGCTCAATACGTTTTATTTGCTCCAGCTTGGCCTGCAGCAACGCCACTTCATCGGTCAGATTGATGCTGCTGATTTTGCTGCGTAATGAAGCCAGGATCGGCAAATAATCGTTTTCCTGATGTTCGTAAAAGACCTGAGCCGGTACTTTTAGCCCTCTGGCGGTGACGTGTTCAATAAAGTAGTTTGAAAAATCTGTGCCATACAGATCCCGCTCGTAGATAACGTATACATTGATAAAACCTTCTTGATGCAGATATTTTGCAAGTACCTCGGCATTATCGTTGTCATTGGCGGCATGGCGAAAAATATACCGGAAGTCATAACTGGTAAATTTAACATTGGTGGCGCCGGACGACAGCATCAGCACACCATTGTGTTCATAGACTGTGGCGGCGGGCACAGCGATATCGGATCTATAGTACCCCAGCACAGCCAGAGTATCCGGGTTGGCTGCCACTTTGCGCGCCTGTTTTACCGCGTCGTCCAGCCCGCCTGTGGCTTCAGGGTAATACTTCATCATCAGCGTCCGGTGCCAACATGGGTTCGCTTGCTGAGCGTCTGAAACAACAGACTCAGCGCAGCTGCGAAGGCCTTGCTGATTGATTCTGTCCACCATCAGTCCCACAGCCCTGGTGTAACCCGCTTTATCTTCCCCTTCAGGCCAGACCACGGCAAGCTGCAGAGTGTCAGTCTGGGCTATATGCTGCTGCCTTATGTCAATCGCAGTCACAGGCTGGGAATGGGCATAAAACCTGTACGCGACAAACAGCAGATAACCACTGAGCAGGGCTAATAGCAGGCGCAAAATCATACACAGGCTCCACACACAGAGCCGGGGCTATCTACAGCTGTTATAACAGCAGGTCCTGGAACATCTGATCTGTAGTTCATGGTTGCAGAGTTCCAGCCGGACGCCCGTCATCTTTGCTGACTTTGGGCAAAACTGCTTCGGCCTGTACTGCGGCTTCTTTGCTGAACTTGTCATTTTCGGCGTTAAGAATAATTGGCAAGGAGTTTCGATCCGGGCCAATCAGAATCACTTTGGAATTGTCTGATTTAGCAATGTCTTTGGTTGCCTCTATGCCTTTCCACAGCAAAATATTGCCATTGAGGCTGGCATTGACAATAGTGTTGTAGCGGCTTAAACCCTCAGCTTCGACCCTTTTACGTTCGGCTTCTTTTTCTTCTTTGGCGATCCTGAAGTCATAGGCAAAGGCCAATTGTTGTTGTGTCAGTTTTTCCTGAATGGCACTGTCTATTTGCTCAGGCAACAGAATGTCGGTGATCATCACTTCATCCACTGTGACAAACTTTCTGGCCACCCTGCCTATGGCTTCGTTGACCGCCTCCTGAAAAGTCGACTTGTTGGCAAGTGTGGCATAAATGTTGGTTAAGTCTTCGTCTACCACGTAAGAGCGCACTGTGGCTTCAATTTCAGGCAAAACAACAATATTGAAATAGTCTTCACCGACGTATTTGTGCAGCACCCCCACCATATTGCGGTCCGGATGAAACCGAATTGCCATTCTGATGTTAAATTTTAAACCTTCTCTGGTCAGTACATTTAAATCGCGGATCTTGGTTTGCACCCGCAAGTTGTACACGGCCATTTTGTTCCATGGGAAAATTAAATGCAGGCCCTCGCCATACAACTCCTCCACCACAGTACCGCCTGAGAACCTTTTATACAGTACCCCACCTTCACCGGCCTGCACTGTAATAAAAATTCTGTTCCAGAATAAAACCAATAAAAACAGAAGGATAAATACAGTGATAATAATAGTAGGCAAGTTTTCTTCTATTTTCCGGCTCATCCAGTCGGTCAGTGCTTTTATTCTGAGTCTCATGCGTGCTCCTGCCTGGTGATGCTGGCGACTTTTCCGTATTCAAGCTTAATCAGGGTGTCTGCCACATCAAAGTACCGGTCGTCATGACTGACCAGAATGATAGTTTTATTTTGTTTTTTCAGTTCAGGCAGTATCACTCTGTAATACTCTTCTCTGAATTGCGGGTCCTGATCGGCAGCCACTTCATCAAACACCATAATGGGCTTGTCTTCGAGTAAAGACACAATCAGGGCTATACGTTTACGCTGACCAGTGGACAAATCAAGGTTGCTGAACCTGCCGTTTTGAAAGGTCGTTTTATTTTCGATCTGCATCCGGACCAGCAAATCATTCACTTCTTTTTCGTCGTACTGAGATAAACCATACAACTTTTCAAATAAGTGGAAATCCGTTAATACGATAGAAAACAAATTGCGGAAATCATCCAGACTGTCGGCTTTCAGCATTCTGGTATCGATCTGGATGGAACCGGAAGAAGGTGTATATAAACCACATAAATTCTTCAGTAAGGTGGTTTTGCCACT
>CBIMJC010000199.1:0-7524 GCA_966244125.1 uncultured Rheinheimera sp. | reverse complement strand
CCGCTTCAGCAATAGAAAAACTGCGTAATATCGCCATTATCGCGCACGTTGACCACGGTAAAACCACCCTGGTTGACAAGTTACTGCAACAGTCAGGCACTTTCGACGCCCGCGCTAAACTGCAGGAACGGATGATGGACTCCAACGCTCAGGAATCTGAACGTGGTATTACTATCCTTGCAAAAAACACTTCAGTTCGCTGGAACGGTTACCATATCAATATTCTGGATACACCAGGCCACGCCGATTTCGGTGGTGAGGTTGAGCGTGTATTGTCTATGGCTGACTCTGTATTACTCTTGGTTGATGCGGTTGAAGGCCCTATGCCTCAAACTCGTTTCGTGACTCAAAAAGCCTTTGCTCACGGCTTAAAACCAATTGTTGTTGTGAACAAAATTGACCGTCCGGGTTCGCGCCCTGACTGGGTGATTGACCAGGTCTTTGATCTGTTTGACAACTTAGGTGCCACCGACGAGCAGTTAGATTTCCCTGTGGTTTATGCATCAGCGATCAACGGCTGGGCGTCACTGGATTACAATGAGCCAAAAACAGACATCAACGATCTGTTCGAAGCTATCGTAAAACACGTAGAACCACCAAAAGTAGAACTGGATGGCGAGACTCAGCTGCAGGTATCTCAGCTGGATTACTCAAGCTATCTGGGCATTATCGGTATTGGCCGGATCAAACGCGGTACGTTAAAACCAAACCAACAAGTCACAGTCCTTGGTGCTGATGGCAGCAAGCGTAACGGTAAAGTAGGTCAGGTTTTTGGTTACTTAGGTCTGGAGCGTATTGAAGCCACTGAAGCTGGCGCTGGTGATATTGTTGCCTTCACTGGCTTAGGCGAGCTGAAAATTTCAGACACCATTTGTGCACCAACTAAATTAGAGCCATTACCAGCTCTGCAAGTTGATGAACCTACTGTGACTATGACTTTCCAGGTCAATACCTCTCCATTTGCCGGTAAAGAAGGTAAGTTTGTTACTTCACGTCAAATTCTGGAACGTCTGCAGCATGAGCTGAAGCACAACGTGGCTCTGCGTGTTGAAGAAACCGAAGACGGTGACAAATTCAAAGTATCAGGCCGTGGTGAATTGCACTTAGGTGTTCTGATTGAAAACATGCGCCGTGAAGGTTTCGAACTGGCGGTGTCTCGTCCTGAAGTGATCATGAAAGTGATCGACGGCGAGAAAATGGAACCTATGGAAAACGTCACCATCGACGTGGAAGAGCAGCACCAGGGCTCTATCATGGAGAAAATGGGTGAGCGTAAAGCTGAAATGACCAATATGCAGCCAGATGGCAAAGGCCGTATCCGTATGGATTTCCAGATGCCAAGCCGTGGTCTGATTGGTTTCCGTACTGAGTTTATGACGCTGACTTCAGGTACAGGCCTGATGTACAACAGCTTTGATCATTACGGTCCTTACAAAGGCGGCACTATAGGTCTGCGCAACAACGGCGTACTGATTTCAAATGCTATGGGTAAAGCCGCTGGTTATGCGATTTTCTCCCTGCAGGAACGTGGTCGTATGTTTATCGGTCATGCTGAAGAGGTTTATGAAGGCCAGGTCATAGGTATTCACAGCCGTAGCAACGACTTAACTGTAAACTGCTTAAAAGGCAAGCAGTTAACTAACGTTCGTGCTTCAGGCACTGACGAAGCCATCAACCTGGTTCCACCTATTCGTTATACTCTGGAGCAGGCTCTGGAATTTATTGACGATGACGAGCTGGTTGAAGTTACACCGTTGTCTATTCGTATCCGTAAGCGTCACTTAACGGAAAACGACCGTAAACGTGCCAGCCGGGCTTAAGTCTTGTTTTAACTTTAAAAAAACCGCCGCAAGGCGGTTTTTTTTATCTTCAATAGAGTCATCTGTCGCAACAGTGCCATGTCAGCTTATGTCAGTAAGCTGTTACATCTGAACACTTTTACGCACAATTAATCACTTCGGGATAGTAAGATACTGAGCTATATTGATGGAAGTGGATGAGGCTGTCGCTGGTTGCCCGGCTGTAGTTTTGCTCTGTCTGAGGTTGCCAGTAACGAAATGAGGTGATTTATGCGTTTTATAAAATCTGGTGTATTGATGCTCTCTATGCTGGCTGCAACTGCTGCTGTAGCCGGAGAAGTAAAGGTTGAATACAAAGACTATAAAAAGTTTACGGATATGAAGCCTGCTAATGAGCCTCGTGGCAGCTATGAGAGACGGACTATGGCCAGCTTCGATAAAATTTTTGCTGACCTGGCAAAAGAATTACCTGAAGGTTATAGCTGGACTGTGGTGGTTACAGATATAGATTTGGCTGGTGATGTGAATCACATGATCACGCAGACAGGTCAACAAATCCGTGTGATTAAAGATGTATTTATCCCCCGTATTAATTTCAGTTACACCCTTGTTGATCAAAACAAGAAGCTGGTGGCGGAACAAAAAGATATCAAGCTGAAGGACATGGGCTTTATGACCCGCATCAGCAATGTTCGTGCTGATCGCCCACTGGAACATGAAAGAGTGATGCTGGATCGTTGGTTTAAAGACACTATTGTGCCTGCAGTCGCTTCTCACCAAAAAAACGCGGCTACAACAGGTTAGCTATCTCCCTATATATCGCAACGGCTTCTTCACGGCTTAATTGACCGCTGGAAGCCGCTTTTCCTATAGTACTGGTCACCCGCACCGAATCCTGCCGTGGTTCTTCTTTTTGCTGTTGTGATTCCGGCAGATTTGCAATGATTTGCTGTTGTTTCGTTTGTTGTATGGACGGTTCAAGTTCCCGCGCTATTGCTGCCCCGGGATTTGAACGGACTGAATTACCGGATAAGGCAAATTGCCTTGCTTCCAGTTTTATGCTGTCTACTGAAGTGGTTAAGCTGGCCATGGCATACTCCTTCTACCTAGTTAGAGTAGTGCAATGGCCTTTTATCGTTAGAATAATTTTATCTAAGCAGGTTAAAAATTAGCCTATTTAGTAATGGCATGACGAAACTCTGCCAGAGTTTTATGTAATAGCTGAATTTGCTTCACCACACGCTGTAAAGTGGCCGTATTAAATTGCTGAGTCTGACGCATGGCAGCGACTTGCTCTGCTGCTTCACTTAAGTACGGCATAAATCTGTTGCTGCTTACCAGAAAGCTTTTATCGTCGACAAAAATGGCCTGATATTTGCCATGGCCTTGTTGCTGGATCTCATCCAAAATCGCATCGGCATCCAAAGCTTTGCGATACAAATCCTTTAAGTTTTGATCCAATTGTTCCAGTAATTGATCCATGATTTAGCCTCTAAAAAGTTTTCAGCATTATGCCATAGCCAGCCTCAGATGCCGATGAAGCAAAAGCGCTTTTTACTTTGGCGGAGAAAAGTATAGGCAGGGCGGTTTGTTTTTCTTTTGATTTGTTATATTATCTCACCCCTTCAAAACCGGAGTGTCCATTCGTGCTGAGTCAGGTTCGTAATACATTAGATAAAGTAGGTATAGCCATCACATCTTTGTGTGCTATTCACTGCATTATGCTGCCTGTGTTATTGCCTGTATTGCCGTTGTTGGGTTTAAGTGCCTGGCATAATCATGCCTTTGAACGGATCATTTTATTGATCACTATGGTGTTGGGTTTTATTACCCTGTTTGCCGGTTTCCACCGTTACCATAAAAAGATTTACCCTTTTTATTCGCTGTTTTTAGGTGGTTTTATCTATTGGCAAAAAGACATTTTTGGCCATGACTACGAGCACTACATTTTGATAGTAGGGGCCTCTTTTGTCGTGCTGGCCCATGTGTTAAATATACGTTTGTGCAATCAGTGCCATAGCTGCGATAGCCACAAAGACTGAGCCTGTTTAGCACTGTTACCAGCTTCTGGCTTCCAGTGGATAATTACAAAAAATTCCATCTACACCCAGCTGCTGCAGTTTTTGGGCTGTAGCTGCATCGTTGACTGTATAGACCCACAGTTTTAACCCACGTTGATGTGCATCCTGCACCATCTCCTGATCGATAAAGCCTTTATCGCAGTGTACGGACCAGGCCCCCAGTTCCGATGCAAAAGCTGCATAATCCAGCGGTAACGAGGCCGTTAAAGCGCCGAGTTTTAAATCAGGTCTTTGTTTTTTAATTTGTTTCAGCAGATGGTGATTAAAAGAGGAGATCAGCAGTTTATCCGGCTCTGTACCCAGTTCAGTTTCAGCTTTTTTAATCAGCTGCAACAGAGGCTCTGCTGTGTCTGCACCTTTGAGTTCGATATTCAGCAAGGTCTGATTGTTCACCAGTTGCAGCACCTGCCATAAGGTTGGAACCTGCTGGCCTGAACCTGCATCCAGTTGTTGTAACTGTTGCAGTGTAAAGTTCTGCAAAAAGCCTGTGCCATTGGTGGTGCGGCTGACATCCTCGTCATGTATTACCACTAAGGTGTTTTCGACACAAAACACATCAATTTCAATACCATCAGCTTTGGCCAGTAAAGCCTGTTCTATCGACAGCAGGGTGTTTTCCGGATAAGAGCCACTGGCGCCTCTATGGGCAATAATCTGCATTAATGTTCTCCGTCGCCAGACCCAAACTCTGGGTAATAAAAAAGCAGAGGCTAAGCTCTGCTTTATTTAATCAATCTTTTGAGACTATGTTGGCAAAAGGCTCGCCCATACGGGTCACAGCTGTGGGGTATTGCTTGTCGGTAAATTCAATCTGACCGGCCTGGAAGGCCAGGATCACGGTCGACCCCAGTTTAAAGCGACCCATCTCTGCACCTTTGTCCAGAGTTACAGCTTGTGGCCCTGTGGCCGGATAAGTCCAACGGAATACATCTTTACCTGTAGGCGGGGTTACAGTACCGGCCCAGACAGTTTCTATGCTGGCCACTATAGTCGCGCCTACTAACACCAACGCCATAGGGCCCAGTTCAGTATCAAAAATGGTGACAACACGTTCATTACGGGCGAATAAATCCGGTACGTTTTCAGCTGTTAACGGATTGACTGAAAACAGATCGCCTGGCACATAAATCATTTCACGTAAGGTGCCGGCTATTGGCATATGAATACGGTGATAATCTTTAGGCGCCAGATAAATGGTCGCAAACTTACCACCGGCATAAGGAGCTGCCGTTGCTGCGTCACCACCTAATAATGCCTGCAAGGAGTAGTTATGGTTCTTCGCCTGGATCAGCTGACCATCCACAATATCACCCAACTGACTGATAGCACCGTCTACGGGCTGGCAGACCAGATCTGCATCGGTAGTAATAGGACGTAAGCCGTCTTTTAACGGGCGGGTGAAAAACTCGTTGAAGCTGGCATAGTCTGACGCTTTTTCGAACTTCGCCTCAGCCATATTAATCTTATAGGCTTTGATAAACAGATTGATCAGCGCATGGCTGACAAAACCCAGACGTGCTGCTGCCAGATAACCAACAAGACGGGATAATAAATGCTTTGGCATGGCGTATTGCAATGCGATTTTGACTTTATCCATAGTGGATTTAAACCTCAGGGTTGAAAATAATTCGGTTTATCCTGCGCCATACTGAGCAGGATTTTATGATAATTGGCAAAACGCTCCGGGTGGATTTCTCCAATACTGACCGCGTGTTGTAAAGCGCAGCCCGGGTCGTTTAAATGTTTACAGTCACGGAATTTGCAGCGGCCCAGCCAGTCTTTAAACTCAGGGTAACCTAAAGCTATTTGCTCTGGTTCCAAATGCCAGAGGGCAAATTCGCGGATACCAGGCGAATCTATTAAATCGCCGCCATCCGGTAAGTGATACAAGCGGGCTGTAGTAGTAGTGTGTTGGCCTAAACCTGAGTTTTCTGAGACTTCGCGGGTTTCGGCGGAAATATCCGGCAACAGGTTATTCACTAAAGAAGATTTGCCGACACCCGACTGACCGACAAAAATACTGACGCCTTGTTTCAGGTAAGTATCCAACTGAGCTGTACCTTCACCTGTTTTTGCGCTCAACAATAAAAATTCGTAGCCAATCTTTTGGTAGATGGCCAGTTGCTGGTCGACTTCAGCACGTTGCTCTTGCGTTAATAAATCAATTTTATTCAGCAGTAACAAAGGTTTGATATGCATAGCTTCGGCCGCTATTAAATAGCGGTCTACTATATTCAGTGAAAACGCAGGTAAAACGGCCGAGACAATAATCATTAAATCTATATTGGCCGCTACAGGTTTTAAGCCATCGTAAAAGTCGGGGCGCAGTAATACAGACTCACGCTCTGCTACAGCTTCGACTACACCTTCAGGGCCACCACCCGGTACTTTGGTGCGGCGAAACACCACTTTGTCTCCTGTCACTAAGGAGTTGACAGTACGGCGGATATTGCAGCGAAAAATCTGGCCTGAGCTATCTTCAATATCGGCATGTTGACCAAAACGACTGATCACTAAACCATGTTCAGCTTCAGCCAATAAATCCGAATCCAGCTCTTGTTTGCTGGCTTTATTCTGAGCCCGGGCTAAACGACGATCCTGATTGGCGGCTATACGTTGATGCTGGCGTTGATTGAGGTGCTTTTTTTTGGTCACTGTGGCCTTGTGCCTTTACTGTCGCCTGACTGCGGCGGTTTTTACTTTGCTTAAGGCATAGTATGATACCGCTATTCGGGCAAGTTACAAAGCAGCAAAACTGGCTGCATCTAATCAAAGGTATAAAGCATGGCGAGCAACGACAATAATCTGGTGTGGATCGATCTGGAAATGACAGGACTGGATCCGGAAAAAGATGTAATTTTAGAAATGGCCACCATAGTAACCGACAGCCAGTTAAATATTCTTGCGGAAGGCCCGGTCTTTGCCATTAAAACCCCTAAAGCAGTGTTAGATGCGATGGACGAGTGGTGTACTGAAACCCATGGTAAAAGTGGTCTGACGAGACGTTGTCTGGACAGTGAAACGGATTTGGCCGCCGCTGTGGCGCAAACCATAAGTTTCCTGTCTGATTATGTGCCTGCAGGCAAATCACCTATGTGTGGTAACAGCATTGGCCAGGACAGACGCTTTTTAGTCAAGTATGCGCCTGAATTCGAAGCCTTTTTCCACTACCGCAATCTGGATGTCAGCACAGTGAAAGAGTTGGCCAGAAGATGGTATCCTGAAGTGACTAAGCTGGTTAAAAAGTCATCAAGTCACCTGGCTCTTGATGATATCCGGGAATCTATTGCGGAATTAGCAGTTTATAAAAAACATTTTTTCAAAATTCCTGAATAAAATCTCTTGCAAAGGTCAGAGAATTTTGTAAAATGCGCGCCGCTTCGGACGAAAATTCATTTGAAGCGGTGTTTTTAGTAATCTTCTTTATAACCAAGATAAAGAGCACTGGTTACTGATCACAGGATGCGGGCATAGCTCAGTTGGTAGAGCGCGACCTTGCCAAGGTCGAGGTCACGAGTTCGAGCCTCGTTGCCCGCTCCAAATTCAAATTGGACCACCAATACCAATTTGAAAAAATAAGTACACACCCATGCGGGCATAGCTCAGTTGGTAGAGCGCGACCTTGCCAAGGTCGAGGTCACGAG
>CBIMJC010000198.1:0-7531 GCA_966244125.1 uncultured Rheinheimera sp. | reverse complement strand
GGTTTCGCCGCCATTGGCCGTCCAGCGGGTGCGGGAAGGTGCGTAAGCCACATGTTTCAGGTTGGCGTAGTCCGCTGTTTTTTCAGCACCTGAGAAGCCAGCCAGCGCGTTGATTTCCCAGCCGTTGACGTCCCAATCCATAGTGATGCTGTATTGAGTGAAGTCGGTTTCGTTGATGCGTTCTTTACTTAACAGTTCATGCTGAGTGGCGGTATAAGACACGTCAGTCAGCACCACCATGCCGTATTGCGCCAGAGTTTTGTCATCATAGGCATGAATAGTTTCTAAGGTACTGCGGCTTGAGGCTGAATAAGCCGCTGCATCGTATTCATCTTCGGTATTGTCGTAACCACCTAACATGGCATCAAAACTCAGACTGAAGTTTGAGCCTGGTTTGTATTGGATGGAGGCTGTGCTGCCCCATTTGTCCTGCTCACTCTGGAACAGGCGGTCGCCCACTTTATCCTGAAAAATAATGCGGCTGGTTTCGTCTTTATCTTTGAAGTCTTTGACCACTACACCTGCATCCCGGGCCAGTACAGCAGCCGCCTGAGTGGAGCGGGGCGCTGAAGCTTCAAGGAAACGGCCCATAGGACGGAAGTTAATGCCGGAGTTGGAGTCTGTTCTGTTGTTACGTTCTGCTTTGGAGAACGACACTAAAGCCCCCCAATCACCAAAAGTATCACTGGCGAGGAATGAAAATTTAGGGTCCGTTTTTTCTGAAATCGAGTTATGCGCGCCTTCAGCGGACACCACAAATTGTGCATCGCTGTAATCAAAAGGTTTGGCTGTACCAATCTGCACTGAACCTGCAATACCACCTTCTTCATCTGCTGCAGTAGGGGACTTTTGCACTGTCACACTCTGGATAATTTCAGAGGCGAAAATATCAAATTCCACATCACGGCCACCGCTGCCTGAAGCTGTAGCCAGGTTATTGATCGACACATGAGTAAAATCTGAAGGCAGGCTGCGTACGTTCACTTTGCTGCCCAGGCCCTTATTACGTTCGATAGTCACACCAGGCATACGTTGCAGAGCTTCAGCCAGGTTTTGTTCAGGGAAATCGGCAATGTCAGTGGCGACTATTGAATCAGAGAAACCAATGTTCTCTTTTTTCATATCAACAGCTTGTTCCAGGCTTTTGCTGTAGGTGCCTTTGACTGCTATCACTTCTACTTTTTGCTCAGGTTGTTTGTCCTGCGCATAAGCGGGCAAGCTGATGGCTGTACCCAGCAGCAACTGGCTGATAGCCAGACTTAACATGGTGCGTTTTGATGCAAGATGACGGTATTGACTCTGATGTTTCATTCCCTAACCCTTAGCTGATGTTTTTTGTTTTTCCGAGACTGCTCTGACGGCACAGAAGTGCAGTAGCTGAGCTCAACGACGGGGCGAGGTTACAGAGCAACTATGATGCTTTTATTTCAGTCAGAAAAAGACAGGATGCTGTTGTTGTAAATAAAATGAAATAAAAAGGTTGCATCACTCTTCCGCCTGAATGGTCTGCATGTAACCGTTTTCATCCGATTTTTTTTGTTAAATATGGCAAAGTCATTTGAAATCATGGTTTTATGTGGTTTTTTGCTGTTTTTTTCTGCAGCGCCGGTTTCTGTCTGGTCAGTGGAATTTGAAGCGGAAAACAGATCACTGCAGTTGGTTTTTATTTTTTTAAAGTCGATAAAACGCCATGATTTTGCGATTAATTTTGCAACTTTATCTGGTCAGGGCAAAGTGGTGCTGAAAGCCGAATTAAAGGTTGTGTCTATGGCTCTGTCGGGTGCAGTATGTCAATTCACCTCACCAGTTTGTGGCTGGTTCAATTGGGCTAAAAACCATTAAAGGAGTGCTTATGTCAGATCGTAAAACTGTCAAAGATTTTCATCCTGAAAGCCTGAAGTTATTCGACCTTTATGTACATGGTGATATCAGCAGGCGTGAGTTTTTGGCCGGTGCGGCCAGGTTCGCTGTGGCAGGTATGACGGCAGTCACTATGTTGCAGGCGCTGACGCCCAATTACGCTTTGGCGCAACAAATTCAGCCAGACCATCCGCTATTAGAGGCAGAGTATCTCAACTTCCCAAGTCCAAAAGGTTATGGTGAATTAAGAGGCTATCTGGTGAAACCTAAACAGCGGCAAGGAAAATTACCGCTGGTGCTGGTGGTGCATGAAAACCGGGGGCTAAACCCTCATATTGAAGATGTGACAAGGCGTTTGGCACTGGCAGGTTTTATTGCTTTCGCGCCTGATGCGCTTTATCCCCTGGGCGGTTATCCCGGTGATGAAGACAAAGCCCGCGCTTTATTTTCGACATTGGAGCAGGATAAAACCAGCCAGGACTTTATTGAAAGTGTGCGGATTTTACAAAAACAACCAGAGGGCAATGGCAAAGTTGGAGTAGTCGGCTTTTGTTACGGCGGCGCTATAGCGAATTTTTTAGCCACTGAACTCCCCGATCTGGCCGCTGCTGTGCCCTTTTATGGCCGTCAGGCTGATTTGGCCAAAGTGCCTGCTATCCAGGCCCCTTTACTGATTCATTATGCCAGTGAAGACGAAAGGGTTAATGCCGGAGCCAAAGCCTATGACGAAGCACTGAAAGCTGCAGGTAAAAACGCCCGCAGTTTTGTCTACCCTGATACCCAACATGGTTTTCATAACGACACCACACCCCGTTATGACAAAGACGCTGCAGAGCTGGCATGGCAGCGGACCGTCGAGTTTCTGAAGCAGCATTTAAGCTGATGTAAAAGTGGGGCACCCAGACAATGACTTACCAGGCTATTAATTTTCAGGATAAATTTTCGAAGTTTGACAATCACTGGTCTCCCCGGGTGATAGCACAAATGAATGACTACCAGTTTAAGCTGGTGAAAGTGCAGGGGGACTTTGTCTGGCATGATCACCCGGATACGGATGAAGTTTTTATTGTGATAGAAGGTGTGCTGGATATTGAATTTGAAGATGGCAAAGTTACCTTAGCAGCCGGAGAAATGTTTGTGGTGCCTAAAGGCGTCAGGCATAAGCCTCAGGCCAGTGCAGAGTGCAAAATTCTGCTGGTGGAACCCAAAGGTGTGGTGAACACCGGCGATACGCAAAGTGAGTTAACAGCACAAAATGATGTATGGATTTAATGGCACAGGACTTCCGTTATGACCAGAACACTACTGAACATCATGCAGCATCATGTGGTCGTGCGGCCGGATAAAACAGCCAGCATTGAACACTGTGATGCCGAACTTTATCAGCGGCTGGATAGCCACTACGGCGGTTTTCAGGGCTGTCAGCTGATTTCCTGTTATGAGTTTGAGCAGGACTGGTCGTCATGGGAAATGCATCCACAAGGAGATGAAACTGTGATCCTGTTATCAGGTAAGGTGACTTTTGTCTTACAACAGGATGCGGGGGAGGAGCTGGTGCTGCTGGAGCAGCCCGGTGACTTTGTGGTGGTACCAAAAAATACCTGGCATAGCGCCAGAACCAGGGTAAAAACCAGACTGCTGTTTATAACTCCGGGTGAAGGCACAGAACATAAAACTTTGTGATAGCAGCTACGCTTTTTTCTGTCTGACCTTGTATTTGATCCTTTGGTCGCAAATCAGACCGGGCCGCTATGGAAAGTTTATTTCAATCCCTATGATCCGGACCTGTTTAGCTTGCTGGTGCTGATGATGCCAAGCCCTGTATTTAAAAAACTACCCGCTCGTTCAATGGCTTATGTGATGCCATTGATTTTATCCATTATTATGAGCTGTATTGTGTCTTTGATCAGCACCATGAAAAGCACTGGCTTTAGCGGTTTTGAACTGCAGATCTGGTTAGGCGCCTGGGGCTTGTCCTGGGTGGTGGCTTATCCGGTATTGCTGTTGATCCTGCCTTTGGTGCGTAAGCTTACGGCTTTGATAGTCGAAACCCCTGCAACCAAATAAAAGGTCCAAATAAAACAGCCGGTGATGACACCGGCTGTTATCTTCAGCATTGGATCTGTTAAGACCCTATCACGCCACCATCATCTTTGGTCACTATCACTGTGGCCGAACGTGGTCTGCTGGTGCCGTCGTTGGCAGGCCAGTGACTGGTAAACTGGGTTGGAGTAGAGCGATCGCCCGGGTGCTGGATATTTACAAACATAGTTTTTAAGTCAGGTGTAAAAGCCAGGCCTGTCACTTCCGCGTCCACAGGGCCAACTAAAAAGCGTTTTACAGTACGGGTTACCGGATCTGCGACCAGCATCTGGTTATTGCCATAAGGGCCTTCACCTTGCTGGGATCCGCTCATGTCGGTCTGGATCCAGAGTAAACCATTAGCGCTGAAGCATAATCCATCCGGGCTGGCCATATGGTTATCTGCAGTCAGCGTCAGGTTAGTGCCAGGTGTGGCTGTCCCTACATCACCGGCTAACAGGAAAATATCCCAGTTAAAACTTAAGCCTTGTGTTGCAGCATTTTCTTTCCAGCGAATGATATGACCTGTGGCGTTATTGGCGCGGGGGTTGGCCGGGTCAATTTGCTCTGGTTTACGGCTCGTGTTGTTGGTCAGGGTAAAATACACTTCACCAGTCACCGGATGCACAGCACCCCATTCAGGTCTGTCCATTTTGGTGGCGCCGGCAATATCTGCCGCCAGACGGGTGTTGATTAACAGATCGGCCTGAGAGTCGAATGTCACACCTGCAGCTGCAGCTTTGGCCATCAGCGTTTGGTTACTGACATCTAAGGCCAGCCATTCACCTGAACCATTGGCATTAAATTTAGCTACATACAAAGTGCCGTCATTCAGCAAATGACCACCAGCTGTAGCGGCGTGGTACGGGGCTTTGGACACGTATTTGTAGATGTATTCGAAGGTCGAATCGTCACCTGAATACACTGTTACAGGCTGGCCTTCGACTATCGGCCCGAAGATCACACCTTCATGACCAAAACGGCCCAGTGCAGTACGTTTTTGTGGCACGCTGTCCGGATTAAAAGGGTCTATCTCTACTATCCAGCCAAAAGTATTGGGTTCGTTGCGGTAATCGTTGTAAGCGTCTGCAGCAATAGTAGATGCATTAAAACGCTGGTATTGGTCTGCACCTGAATCGGCCGTTTCCCAGTAGTAACGGCCATTTTTTGTACCTACGCCATAACGTTTATGTTCGCGGGGCTGGGTGACATCGGCATTCATAAAATAACCCGCCCAGTTTTCTTCACAGGTTAAATAGGTGCCCCAGGGCGTAAAACCGTTACCACAGTTATTTAAGGTGCCACGGGTACGGGTACCGTCCTGGCTGTATTTAGTCACAACTTTGGCATGTCCACGCACCGGGCCTGTGATATCCATTGGGGTGGCACCTGTAATACGACGGTTCAGCGGGCTGCCTTGCACCAGTTGGAACTGTCCCTGCGCATCTTTTTTGATATGAGCGACAGTGACGCCGTGTGCCGCCACTTCTTTACGCACTTCATCGGCAGGGCGGGGTAAACCTGTTGGCCCCAGGGGATGTAACACGTTGGCATCCAGGTATTCATGGTTAAACACCAACACACCTTCGTTGCTGTTTTTGTTGGTTGTACGGGCATCTAAAGGGAAAAAATGCATGCCGTCATGATGTGCGCCAACCTGCTGTTCCATGTCAGAACCACTGTTGCCGCCGCTTGGCTGATAAGCCGGATAGCTGCCCGTCAGTGGCGTGCCCATAGGTAAAAATGGCCGGGCTGTGTAACCAGCAGGCACTGTAATAGTGTCCAGGCGATTGGCTGCAATAGCGGTAAAACCTAATAACACCGGAGCAGGTTCAGGTTTTACACCCACAGGACCAGTGACAGGAGCAGCAGTATCACTGTCACAACCCACAAGAGTGGTACCCATAATGGTCGCTATGGCAGCGCCTAAAGAACCTTTTAAAAAGCTGCGGCGGGACGCTAATACGGATTGAAAATCGGGGTTATCTGAAAAGTTGGTTTGTGGATCTATACCACTATTATCGATCTGGAAGTTTTTGTTCTGCATTTTGACTCCGATGTCGGTTTAATTAAAAAATCTGCCCGCGACATTAGAGCTGCTGCCTGTTTCAGTATGGTTACTTTTTATTGATAAAATAAAGACAACTATTCGACAGTTATATGACAAGGTATTGATAGATCAGAGGTTAACAAAAAGCGCAGTGGGAATAATCCACACTGCGCTTCAGGCTTTAGTGGTGGCCTTTACTGACGCCGCCACTGGCGTTAGGTAAGCTGATGCGGACATTTTGCATCATGCCCTGATCTTCATGATCCAGAATATGGCAATGCAATACAAAATCGCCGATGTAGCGCTGATATTTAGTACGGACTATCACTTTGTAGGATTGGCCCATGGCGTTTTTCACCCACAAGGTATCTTTCCATTTGCCTTTTAAGCCTCTGTACTGTGGGTCCGGGAATTTTTTCGTGGTATCAAAATTATCCACTGCATCATAACCACTGACATCTTTGCCATTCGGATCCAACACAGCCACCACCTGAAACGGATTGACATGAATATGAAACGGATGACTGGCCAGTTTTGACGTTAAAGTCCATTCGTCCGTATTGCCTAAAATCAGGTCACGGTCAATCCGGCCGGGTTGGTAAGGTTCACCATTAATTTCAAACAGCGTCACTTTTTCCTTCGTTTCTTTATCGACTACAGTCTCGATATTAAACTCCAGCTGCTGTTTATTTGCTGTTTCCGGCAAATCCTGATGGGGCACAAAATGACTGAGTTTTAATCCGGCCTGTAGATCGCTGATCACCGCATTTTGCATATCAGGACTGATATTCAGTTTGGCACTTTGGATCAGTTGTTGTCCTATGGTTGAGGTCACAGGTCCTGCAACAGGTTCAACCTTTACTATGCCCAGCAGTTGGGGTTCTGAAGGGCTTTGATCAACGTTGGCTGAGGCAGCCGCAGCATCGTCTATCACACAATATTGCCCGCCCTCAGGAAACATCATCAGCGTATCCCAGCGATAACCGGGCTGGAATACCGTGACTTCAGTGGAGTCTATTCCGGCCAGAGTCAAACCATCCGCCGCTATCTGGTGTTGTGGTACCACAGCGCCGGTACAGCTTTGTTGCAGCAGTTTTTGCTCATGTGCGGCTGACACCGGGCCTTGTAATGCCGGTCCTGTCAGCTTCACCACTTTTAAGTTGATACTGTCGCGCACACCGGCGTGTACCATACGCCAGCGTTCCACCTGACCTGCTTTGGCATCGGCAAAAAAGGGCTGAACTGCGCCGTTGATACTGGTGTAACGACCGGATTTACTCCAGCCACCAGGGCCAAAACCAGCATAATCCAGTATTTCCCCTACATCACCCGGATCGCAGATATAAGCGCCTTTGGCATCCATTTTCAGCTGGGGTTTTTCACCAGGTTTGGTTGGTTTGGTGTAGCAACCATACTGAATTTGCTGAAACACCATAGTACGTTCTTTAAAGGTCTGATTAGTTGAACTGGTCAACAGCAGATCGATATCACCAGTGCGCTCTTTGGTCGGCTGACGGGTGCCCTGAATAATCAAAGCGC
>CBIMJC010000197.1:0-7547 GCA_966244125.1 uncultured Rheinheimera sp. | reverse complement strand
AATATTCTGGTGATGGACGAACCGACCAACCACCTGGATATGGAGTCGATTGAATCCCTGAACATGGCGCTGGAAATGTACAAAGGTACTTTGTTGTTCGTCAGTCATGACCGTGAGTTTGTATCTTCTTTGGCAACCCGTATCGTTGAACTGACCGACAAAGGTGTACGTAACTTCGTCGGTACTTATGATGAGTATCTGGTTCAGCAGGCTGAATTGGCGGCTCGCTCGTAAAGCATGGTGTTTATTGAAGAAAGCCGGCAAGTTTGCCGGCTTTTTTGTCACTGAATGAAAAGCGGGTTAATCCAACTGACTACGGAACGAAGTGCGTCTTTGCAGGTAGTTAAAAAGTGGAGTCGCCATCATAGTGGTCACTATGGTCATCAGTACCAGCACTGAGAATAAATCTGCTTTAATCACCCCATTTTGCAGCGCGATATTCAGTAAAATCAGTTCCATCATGCCACGGGCATTCATCAGAATACCTACAGCCAGCGCCATAGGGTGGTTTTCGCCACAAAAGCGGGCCGCCAGATAACAGGCCACTGCTTTGGCAAAAATAGAGGCCGCTATGACAGCCAGCGCTATTTGCCACAAGGTGCCTTGTGCCAGAACCGATAAATCTGTTTTTAAACCAGACACAGTAAAAAACAGCGGCACCAGACCAATCAGCACCAGAGGTTGCAGCCGCTTAATCAGATGTTCGGCCAATAAGCCCCGGGGCATAGCCACACCTAATAAAAAGCCTCCAAAGACTGCATGCAAACCTATCCATTCTGTGGTGCTGACACTGACGACCCACAACACCAAAATCACCAGAAAGAGGCGGGGAGTGATACGTTGTTCGCGCTGATACCAGCTTTCCAGCTGAGCGGCATGTTTACGAACCAGTGTCAGCATTAAAGCGGCAAAGAGAACAGCAACTATCACAGCTTTATAAAATAAGCTGCCGTCGCCACCAAAACTGGCGAGCAACAAGGCCATCAGACACCAGGCGGCCACGTCATCAATGGCACCTGCAGCTAAAACTAAGGTGCCTAACTTACTGTTGGCTAAACCCTGCTCCTGGATCACCCGTGCCAGCATAGGAAAAGCCGTAATAGAGATAGAGGCACCCAGAAACAAGGTTGCTTCAGCCCAGCTCAGATTGTCGGCAAACAGGCCGCCATACCCCAATAACCAGCTGGCTAATAGGCAGGCCATCACAAAAGGCACCAGTATGCCTGATGCGGAAATAGCAACTGCACTGCGGGCCCGGGTTTTAAACATACCAGTGTCAAACTCAAGACCTACTAAAAACATATAAAGGCCAATACCGACCTGGGCGCCAAAAGATAAGAAGGGTCGGTATTCAGCGGAGAATAACTGCTGTTGGAATTCAGGCGCAAAAGCGCCAAACAGGGTAGGACCTAATAAAATACCGGCGATCATCTCGCCAACCACTCTGGGCTGCCCAATCTGAATGGCCAGCCAACCGACTATCCGGGCTACCCCAAGGATCACTAACAACTGAATAAAAAAGGCGCTGACACCTGCTGGCATAGCTTCCACAACACTCTCCGGCAAAGCAAAAATAAGGATTCAAAGCAGGCATTGTAACTGGCGTAATGTGACAAAACCAAGACTATCGGGACCGCCCCTTGTTTTATCTTATCTTCAATCCCATTGATCTATATCAGCTTATACCTACGGATATTTGAGCGCCTTGTCTGAATTGTGATAGGGTATTTGAATTCTTTGCCGCAACACGGAGTTTCTTATGAAGATTAATATTGGAATTGAAGACGAGGATCGTAAAGCCATAGTGCATGGTTTAGCGACTTTATTGGCCGACACTTACACTCTGTATCTGAAGACTCATAACTATCACTGGAACGTCACTGGCCCGATGTTCCAGACACTGCATGTTTTATTTGAAACTCAGTACACTGAACTGGCGCTGGCGGTGGATTTAATTGCTGAGCGTATTCGTGCTTTAGGTGAATTTGCACCGGGCTCATACAAAGAGTTTGCCAAACTGACCAGCATTAAAGAAGCGGACGGCATTCCTGCAGCGCAGGACATGATTAAAGATCTGGTCAAAGGTCAGGAAGCTTTAGCCAAAACAGCACGCTCTATAGTGCCTGTCGCAGATAAAGCCTCGGACGAGCCTACGCTGGATTTACTCACTCAGCGTATGCAGGTGCATGAAAAAAATGCCTGGATGCTCAGAAGTTTATTGGGTTAATCCTGGTCAGAACATTCGAATGGATCACAAAGCCTGTCCGGCTTAACCCGGGCAGGCTTTTTGTTATCTGGCCTCTGCCAGCCTTTAAAGATACAGGCTATGTCAGTTATATCCTGTCAAATTAGAAGTTATATTCGATTTTACCTTACAACTAAGGCAAGCGTATTATCAGTCTGTTCCCTGGACAACCTGATAGTGAGAGCAAAAGCCGCCATCAGGTTGGACAGAACCAAAACGTACTTGTTGTGTGAGTAATCCGCGCTTTGCCCCTGTTACAGCAATGAAACAGGGGCTTTTTTAGCAACAGGCGTTTATACCGTCGTACTTGAAGCTGCAGCTTTGTTGACTACGCCACCCGGCCCGGTCACATAGGTTAACTATGCTCCCGGGCACTCACTGGCTTGTCGCCTCGCCGCAACTCCAAATTACTTAGGTATAAAACCTGGTTTCCTGAATTTCAGAGGTTGGTATGAAACGTATAGTGCTATTTTTAATCACGAACTTAGCTGTGATGTTAGTGCTGAGTATCGTTTTAAGTATTGTGTTTAAAGTTTTTGGTATAGATAACCGCAGCATGGGTGGCTTATTAATATTTGCTGCTGTGTTTGGTTTTGGTGGCTCTTTTATTTCTTTAGCCATGTCCAAGTGGATGGCCAAACGTTCCACTGGTGCTGTGGTGATCACAGAACCGTCCAATGCCACTGAACACTGGCTGGTCAGCACTGTGCAGCGGCAGGCAAAGCAGGCCGGTATAGGTATGCCTGAAGTGGCGATTTATGACTCTCCGGAAATTAATGCCTTTGCCACGGGTATGAGCCGCAATAATGCGCTGGTGGCTGTCAGCACAGGTTTATTGCATGCGATGACGCAGCAGGAAGCTGAAGCCGTATTAGCCCATGAAGTGTCCCACGTTGCTAACGGGGATATGGTGACACTGACGCTGATCCAGGGCGTTGTGAACACCTTTGTGATTTTCTTTGCCCGTGTTGTAGCCGGCATTATCGATAACTTCTTCCGTTCTAATGATGAAGAAGAAAGTCAGGGCGGTGGTCTGAGCTATATGATCACAGTTTTTGTACTGGAAATGATCTTTGGTGTGCTGGCGAGCATTATCGTGATGTGGTTCTCCCGTCAACGCGAATACAAAGCCGACGCTGGTGCGGCCCGTTTAGTCGGCTCAGCCAGTATGGTTGCGGCGTTACAACGTTTAAAAGGCAATCACGAAAGCCAGTTACAAGGTTCTATGACAGCTTTTGGTTTAGCCACTAAACCAGCAGCCTCAGAGCTTTTTATGAGCCATCCGCCGCTGGAGAAGCGTATTGCCGCTTTACAAAGCCGTAGCTTTGAAGGCTGATACAGCCAGTCTTCGTTGAGTTAAACACAACGGCCCTGAGGTGTTACCACAGGGCCGTTTTTCGTTTTGTCCCTGGGTTTTTCTTCATGTTATGCCTGTGGCAGAGAAAAAGTTGTTTTACTACAGTGGTTAAATCACTAAGATAAGTCCGGTATCCAGCCAGATAGAGCTTTGTATCCGGGCTGGATCCTATACCCTGGCCACCTGAAGCTGTAGCAGCAAGGACTTGGGTATATTCATCGGATAACCGGAGTGTAAATACAAATTTATGGAAATTTTTATTCTTGTAGGTTTGATAGTGCTGAATGGCCTCTTTGCAATGTCAGAAATTGCGATAGTCACAGCACGCAAATCCCGCTTAACGGCTATGGCTCACAGTGGCAGCAGTACGGCGAAAGCGGCGTTAAAACTTGCGGAAGACCCCACCCAGTTTTTATCCACTGTTCAGATCGGCATCACCTCTATCGGTATTTTAAACGGTATTTTTGGTGAATCTATTCTGGCCGAACCTTTATCCCTCTGGATGCAGAGTTTTGGTATTTCAGCCGAGATTAGCAGTGTGGTGTCGACAGTGCTGGTGGTTATTATTGTCACTTATGTGTCTATTGTGATAGGCGAGCTGGTACCTAAACGTATTGGCCAGATCAGCGCCGAAACTATTGCTTGTCTGGTGTCCAAACCAATGACAGTGCTTGCTATTGTGGCAAAACCTTTTGTCTGGATGTTGTCGGGTTCTACTCACAGCCTGATGCGGGTATTGGGCTTTAATCATCAGATGGAAGACAATGTCACGCACGAAGACATTCAGGCTATGTTGCAGGAAGGCTCAACGGCTGGTGTGATAGAGCACAACGAACACGCCATGGTAAAAAACGTATTCCGGCTGGATGAACGTTCTATTTCGTCTTTGATGGTGCCGCGTTCTGACATTGTATTTTTAGATGTCAGCGAGTCGCTGGAAGATAATTTACGCTTAGTGATGCAGGCGCCACATTCACGTTTTCCGGTTTGTCGTAACAATCTTGATGACATAGTAGGGGTGGTGTCAGCCAAACAACTGCTGGCCCAGTCGATCTCTGGCAAAGAAATTCATATTGCGTCTCTGGTCAAACCCTGCAACTACGTGCCTGATAGTTTATCCGGTATGGAATTGCTGGAGCATTTCAGAACCAGTGGTTCACAAATGGTGTTTGTGGTGGATGAATATGGCGATCTGAAAGGCATGGTGACTTTACAGGATATGATGGATGCCCTGACAGGTGAGTTTGCTCAGGATGATGAAGATGATCAGATGGTGATCCGCCGTCAGGATGGTTCCTTGTTGCTGGATGGTTTAATTCCGATCATTGATTTCAAAGATGCACTGGAGATCAGAAAACTTCAGGATGAAGAAGAAGGCCGTTACCAGACCTTAAATGGGTTATTGATGTATGAACTTGGAAAAATACCACAAACCGCTGATGTGGTTGAGATTGCTGGCTGGCGACTGGAAATAGTTGATATGGACGGCAAACGAGTCGATAAAGTTCTGGCGCAAAAAATCCCTTATGAGGAATCTGAAGACGAATTGCAGGATTAACTGAATACTGGTTTATCCTGCGACAAAGCCCCTGTAGCAGGGGCTTTGTTTTTTCAGGTGTCAGACGTTAAAGGCTTTGGCATGACTTAATAATTCGGTGGCCAGTTTTTCCTGTTCTTTGGCCGTCATATTCAGCTCTGTCATTGCCTGTTCTGTGTGAGACGCAAGTTGTTGCACTGACGTCAGTTCATCTCGCATTTGCTGATTTTGCTGGTACTGCTGTTCGCTGGCCAGAGCTATATCTGATGTAGCAGTGCTGACCTGAGCAATCAACTGCTTAATTTCGCTTAGTGCGTTAAGGGCCTGTTCTGAGCCCGTAACACAAAGCTCTGCACTTTGCCGCTCTTTGGCTAAATCCAGCGCTGTTTCATCCACAGTACTCATCAGCCTGTTCAGCATTTGCTGAATTTCCATGGTGGCCTGGCTGGTGCTGCCTGATAAACGCCGTACTTCGTCTGCAACCACGGCAAAACCACGGCCATGTTCACCCGCTCTGGCAGCTTCTATCGCGGCATTTAATGCCAACAGGTTGGTTTGTTCTGAAATGCCTTTGATGGTATCCAATACAGTGACTATGTCCGTGGCGGCAGAACGAAGCTGATCCATGCTGTGGCTGGAAGAACTGACCTGCCCGGCCAGATGACGCATTGAACTGGCCACTTTATCCACTGCCTGAAAACCTGCATCTGCTTGTTGGTTGGCATAATTGGCCTGACTGGCACTGCTTCGAAGTTGTTCAGCTGATTGTTGCAACTGCAGATCCAGGCGTTGTGATTGGTGTAACAGTTGACTGATTGCAGCACCTTGTTGCATCGCCGAGTTTTTGCATTCCTGACTGATTTGCAGATTCTGAGTGGCTGCTGACGCACTTTGCTCAGAAGTACTGGTTAGTTTTGCCACCAGTACGCCAAAAGAGCCAAACAGTTTATTCAGCGCTGCCCCTATGTCTGACAGCTCATCTTTGCTATTCAAATCAAAACGCACTCTTAAATCATGGGACTGCGCAGATTGTTCTATGCGTTGATGCAGGGTCAGCATAGGTTTGGCAAAACGTTGGGCCAGTATGTGCACCAACAGCACCACCAGTACTCCTAAAATCAGCACTGCGAACAAGGTACTCAACACAAGGTTAGTCCGAATGGTAGTCACAGCCGCCATACTTTCAGCTAAATCCTGCTGCACTATAAGTGCATAGTGTTGCTGGCCGATCTGCAATGGACGCCAGCTGATCAGTGATTTTATGCCGCGGTAATCGTCTGCCTCTGCAACTGAGGATTTACCGGCTAAAGCGTCCTGGATCTGTGGTAATTGCACTGTGGCATGGCCACCTAAGCCATAAGGTCCGGCTTTAAACTGCGGATATTGAGCGGAAAAACTCTTTCTGTCTGTCAGGTAAGGCCGCAGCTCTGTCACCAGTCTGTGTTGTTGATCCACCAGATAAACATCACCGGTCTGACCTAAACCTAAATCCTGCCATTTCTGATTTCCGGTCATCAAATCCGTGAATTGACTCACAGGGTATTGAGCTATTAAAAATCCTGCCGGAGTGTCCCTGTTGTTTGGCTGGAATACCGGCACACCAAAAAACAGCACCTGCTGCTCAAAGAAGCCTTCAAAAGCACTGATAGCAGAGACCTGCACACCGGCTTTGGGTTTTTGCTTTAAACTTTGGACTAACTTTGCCAGTTCGGTACCGGCAAAAGCTCCGTTTTGTAAATTACTGGCAAAGACCGGCCCTTTGTTAACGTTGTACAACACATCCATGCTGGCAGCATCAACCAGCATCAGATCCTGAAAACCGTAACGATCAACTATTTCTTTAAAACTGCTGTGGTACTTTTTGTGCTGCTGGCCATAGACTGAGCCGTCACTGCGATCTTCCAGTAGCTGCTGTTTACCCAGAGGTTGAGGATTGTCTGCGACATAAAATTTCTGCAGCAATAAGCTTTCGAATTTAGATTTTTCCAGCCATTGGCTGGTGTTTACAGACAAGCCTTCTGCCTGAGTCTGGACATAAGGCTGGTATTTGTTTTTGTACCAGTCACCCATCTGCTGTTTCAGACTATCGAGGTTAGGAGCTGACACTTCATAACGGTAAGAAACGAAGGGGTTTTTAAAGCTGTACACAGCTTCCTGCGTCAGTCTGTTGTTTGCCAGTGCACTGAGCAATTGTTGCTGGCTGTCGAGCCGGGTTTGCAGCATGGTATGCCGGCTTGCTGCCAGGGCCTGAAACTGTTGTTCTGCACTCTGGTGCACAGCGTCAGAACTGTCTTTTAAGGCTAATAATCCGCTGGTACCGGCGGATAAAATCACCGCCATAATAGTCAGTACACCGGCGCCCAGGGTTAATTTTCTGGTGATATTCATATCACTACGATCTCCGCTTG
>CBIMJC010000196.1:0-7634 GCA_966244125.1 uncultured Rheinheimera sp. | reverse complement strand
ATCAGTCTGTTGTTATGGTTCAGCACTGTCACTCTGGCCGCTGTCCATAAGCCTGATCAGTTTATTGTCGATGGTGTCCCGCATGAGGTGGACACTAGTCCGCTGGAAAAACTCTATGCCCCTCAGAATCTGCGACAGAAGTTACCACAGCACGCAGAGTGTAGCGCTGATCAGCCTGTGTATCAGGGCGTGTGGGAACTGAAAGGCCAGCAGCTGTTTTTAAATACGTTGCGGCAAACTGACTGCAAAAGCGCAACAGCCAGCATAGATCCACAACTGCTGTTTAATGAAAAACACTATCCGCTAAAAGCCAATTGGTTTACCGGTGCCATCAAAGTACCGCTGACTGACAAAGACTATAAACATTGCCTGACCGATCAAGGTTCAGAAGAAACTATAGGTTACGCTTATCTGGCGATGGTCTATGAGTTTATTGCCGGTGAGCTGGTGAAGCAGTCGGAGCAGATAGTGACTGAAAACTGGCAAAGACCCCGCAGCAACTGCGCGAATGTACCCACAGCCCGGGTGTAAGCTACCCTATTCAGAACCCAAACATATCAGGGGTAGAACCCACATCGGCTTCAAGACTCTGATCCGGTTTGCCGGCAAGCCGGGCTGCATCCCGCCGTGCTCTGCGCTGTTCCAGTAATTTCAGAATACGGGAGCGTTCTTCGACTGGTTTGTTGTGCCAGTTGAAGCGTTCGTCACGCGAGCGTAAGCAGCCGAGGCAATAACCTCTGCTATTGTTTTCGCAGACCCCAATACAAGGATTGGGTAAATCAAACAGCTCTAATTGATCCATTACACCAACAATCAACGCCACTCTGTTAAGATTCTGGCTTATTCTGCCTAAAATTGCAGCTTTTGTAATTTTTTTACAAAAATCGGCGAAAAGCAAAAATAGTTGTTGACTAAAGATGTTTAGACGGCTATTTCTATAGGCACAAATTTTCGGCACCATACGTAAAAACACCGCCGAAGTAAAAAGATAAACTTAACCAAAGAGTTAAAATTAAAAAATGCGTTTAGCTTCTATTCTGAACATTATTGTGGTCCTCGTAGTCGTGGTGATTAGTCACTGCGGGGGCTCGCGTTTGGAATTTTAAGCAGCAAAAAATTCTCAACAAAACCCCCGCACCGAAAGGTCCGGGGGTTTTGTGTTTTAAGGTCCCCGGAAAGTTCGAAACAGGTTTTGTTGAAACGGTATCAACAAAGAAAATTCAGAGCTCAAAGTAATTGAGGTTGCAGCGAGGCCGCAAGCGCAGGAGACCCCAGGAGCATAGTGAACTATGTGACTGGGGCGACAAGCGAAGCAACGAAGCTGCAGCATCAAGTACGAAGAGCGGAGGGGAAGGACATGAAAGGCGCAGAACTGGTTATTAAGCTGCTGGAACAACAGGGAGTCGAACACATCTTCGGCTATCCGGGCGGAGCTATTATGCCAATCTACGACGCGCTGTATCAGAGCAAAGTCAAACACTACCTGTGCCGTCATGAACAGGGTGGGGCTTTTTCTGCCATAGGTTATGCCCGCAGTTCAGGCAAAGTGGGGGTCTGTATGGCCACCTCAGGCCCTGGCGCTACTAACCTTGTTACCTCCTTAGCCGACGCTTTATTAGACTCAGTGCCTTTAGTCGCCATCACAGGTCAGGTGTCTCAGGCCGTGATGGGCACAGACGCCTTTCAGGAAGTGGATGTTTTAGGTTTAAGCCTGTCGGTAACCAAACACAGCTTTATGGTGACGGACGTCACTGAACTGGAACACACCTTAAACGAAGCTTTTACACTGGCGATGTCAGGCCGCCCAGGCCCTGTGTTGGTTGATATTCCTAAAGATATTCAACTGGCTGAAGTGCAGTTTAAACCCCGTTTAGTGGAAGCTGCCGCTACCGCCCTGCAAGAGTTTTTACCTGCTGCAGCTTTGGATCAGGCGCGTTTATTAATCCAAAACGCCAAAAAACCTATAGCTTATATAGGCGGTGGTGTGCATATGGCCGATGCCGTAACACAGCTGCAGGACTTTTTAGCCCAAAGCCCTATGCCTTCGGTCACTACCTTAAAAGCTATGGGCACAGTGCCGCCATCTAACCCTTATTACCTGGGCATGTTGGGCATGCACGGTACTCAGGCCGCTAATTTGGCGGTGCAGCAATGCGATTTATTAATTTGTTTAGGCGCCCGTTTTGATGACAGGGTGACTGGCAAACTGGCGGCTTTTGCACCGGACGCCAAAGTGATCCATATCGATATAGACCCGGCCGAACTGCACAAATTACGCCGCGCCGAATGCGCCATGTTAGGCGATTTACGCCAGTTACTGCCGGCTATGTCAGTACCCACTCACTGCGAAGACTGGTTAAAACATTGTCTGAGTATGAAACAACAACACGGCTGGCGTTATGACCATCCGGGTGAGCGTATCTTCGCGCCTTTAATGCTGAAGCAACTGAGTGAACGCTTGCCGGATAACGCTGTGGTTTGTTGCGATGTAGGCCAACACCAAATGTGGGTGGCGCAGCATATGAGCTTCAGTCATCCGCGTAATCACTTAAGCAGTGGTGGTTTAGGCACTATGGGCTTTGGTTTACCAGCCGCCATAGGTGCGCAGTTGGCTCGCCCTAAAGATACGGTAGTGGCAGTCAGCGGTGACGGCTCTTTTATGATGAATGTGCAGGAACTGGGCACCATCAAGCGGTTCCGTCTGCCGGTAAAGATTGTGATTGTTGATAACCAGCGTTTGGGCATGGTGAAACAATGGCAGGAGCTGTTTTTTAACGAACGCTACAGCGAAACCGATTTATCCGACAACCCGGATTTTGTTTCTTTAGCTGCTGCTTTTGCCATACCAGGCCATAGCATCAGCCGTAAAGACGAAGTGTTACCAGCGCTGGAAGCCATGTTTACCTGGCCTGGGCCATACTTATTGCACGTACGAATAGATGAAACAGACAACGTCTGGCCCTTAGTACCGCCAGGAGCAGCCAATCAGGATATGTTAACGGAGAAAGCACAATGAATACTGCAAACATGAGCACAGCATGTATGAATCACGTTTTAACCATCCAGACTAAAAACCAACCTGTGGTGTTAGAGCGGTTATTGCAGGTCACCCGTTACCGTGGCTTTGAAGTAGCTGGTATGGAAATGAAGCCTATGGCTGACTTCAGCGGCTTGCTGGTGACTTTGTCTATCGTCAGCGACAAGCCAATCAGCCTGCTGACCAATCAGTTAAACAAGTTATACGACATCGACTATCTGGATTGTGTGCAGTCTGAACTGACACAAGCCGAAACAGGCTCAATGCGGGCTTAATAGCAATGGGGTCAGGCCTTGGATTTTGAATCAAAATCCAAGGCCTGACCCCAATGAACATGAATCAAACAAACTATAAGCACCCCGGGTACGCAGGGGAACTAAATAAATCGGAGCAACAAGACCATGCCAAAGTTAAGATCTGCAACCACCACCGAAGGCCGCAATATGGCGGGAGCACGGGCTTTATGGCGTGCCACAGGGGTAAAAGATACCGACTTTGGTAAACCTATTATCGCGGTGGTGAACTCCTTCACCCAGTTTGTGCCTGGCCATGTGCATTTACGCGATTTAGGCAAACTGGTGGCAGAAGCTATTGAAGAAGCAGGTGGTATCGCCAAAGAATTTAATACCATCGCCATAGACGACGGTATCGCCATGGGCCACGGCGGTATGTTGTATAGCCTGCCGTCACGCGAAATCATTGCCGACTCAGTGGAATATATGGTCAACGGCCACTGCGCTGACGCTATGGTTTGTATTTCCAACTGCGACAAAATCACCCCAGGCATGCTGATGGCTGCACTTCGGCTGAATATCCCGGCCATTTTTGTCTCAGGTGGCCCAATGGAAGCGGGCAAAACCAAGCTGTCGGACCAAATTATCAAGCTGGATTTAGTCGACGCTATGGTCTCAGCCGCCAACCCTAATGTCAGTGATGAAGACAGCGAAAAAATTGAGCGTAGCGCCTGCCCAACCTGTGGTTCCTGCTCTGGTATGTTTACCGCTAACTCAATGAACTGTTTAGTTGAAGCTTTAGGTTTAGGTCAGCCGGGTAATGGCTCAGTGCTGGCGACGCACAGCGACCGTAAAGCGCTGTTTATCAGTGCCGGCCAGCGTATTATGGACCTGACCAACCGCTGGTATAAAAACAACGACGCCAGCGCTTTGCCACGCAGCATTGCCAATAAAACCGCTTTTGAAAACGCCATGATGCTGGACATCGCCATGGGCGGTTCTACCAATACAGTGCTGCATTTATTGGCCGCTGCTATAGAAGCCGAAGTCGATTTTGGCATGAGCGACATAGACCGCTTATCGCGTATAGTGCCGCACTTATCCAAAGTGGCACCGAGCACACAAAAATACCATATGGAAGACGTACATCGCGCCGGTGGTGTGATTGCCATTCTGGCCGAATTAAACCGCGCTGGTTTGTTAAACCCAAATACCCCTCATGTGGCGGGTACTTCGTTGGGTGACGTGTTAGAACGTTTTGACATTATGACCACCAAAGATCAGCAGGTATTAGACTTCTACCGCGCTGGCCCTGCCGGTATCCGCACTACTCAGGCCTTTTCACAAAGTTGCCGTTACCCAACGCTGGACGACGACCGCGCTGAAGGTTGTATCCGCAGTAAAGAACATGCTTATTCACAGGACGGCGGTTTGGCTGTGCTGTACGGCAACTTAGCGCCCAACGGCTGTATCGTTAAAACCGCTGGTGTGGAAAAAGAGAACCTGGTGTTTAACGGCCGCGCCCGTATTTTTGAAAGTCAGGACAGTGCGGTAGATGCCATTCTGGCTGGCAAAATTGTCGCAGGCGACGTGGTGATTATCCGCTACGAAGGGCCAAAAGGCGGTCCCGGCATGCAGGAAATGTTGTATCCAACCAGTTACTTAAAGTCTATGGGTTTAGGCAAAGCCTGCGCTTTAATCACAGACGGCCGTTTCTCTGGCGGTACTTCGGGTTTATCCATAGGCCACGTGTCACCAGAAGCTGCCAGCGGCGGCGCTATTGCCTTAGTAGAAGAAGGCGACGCCATTGCCATTGATATTCCAAACCGCAGCATCGCCATAGGTGTCAGCGATGCCGTATTAGCAGAGCGCCGCAGCGCTATGGAAGCCAAAGGCAAATTAGCCTGGAAACCAGTAGACCGCGTGCGTTCGGTCAGCCCGGCGTTAAAAGCCTACGCTATGCTGGCAAGCAGCGCCGACAAAGGCGCAGTGCGTGATCTGAGTAAATTGGAAAGCCTATGAGTGCGGTAGAAAACTCTTTAAAAGACGCAGTAAAACAGCAGGGCAAAACTGCAGCCGACTGGCAGCGCCCGGCACCAAACCCGGCACTGATGCAGCAGTATTTACGGGAAATTTTATTGTCGCCTGTGTATCAGGCAGCGATAGAAACCCCGCTGCAGGCCATGCCAAAACTTGGCCAGCGTATTGGTCAGCATGTGCTGTTAAAACGTGAAGATATGCAGCCTGTGTATTCCTTTAAGCTGCGCGGCGCTTTCCATAAATTACATAAAGTGCGTGAGCAAAACCCTGACGGTAATGTAGTTTGCGCATCGGCTGGCAATCATGCCCAGGGTGTGGCTTTATCCGCCAGCAAATTAGGCCTGAACGCCACTATTGTGATGCCTATCACCACACCGGAAATTAAAGTCGCAGCAGTCAAAGCCCTGGGTGGCAAAGTGCTGCTGCACGGCACCGCCTTTGACGAAGCCAATAAGTTTGCCATTGAGTTATCCCAGACTCAGGGCGCCACTTATATTCCACCTTTTGACGATGCCGATGTGATCGCAGGCCAGGGCACAGTCGCCAAAGAGCTATTAAGCCAACATAACAAACTGGACGCGGTTTTTATTCCGGTCGGTGGCGGTGGCTTATTGGCTGGTATGGCGGTGTATATCAAAGCCGTAATGCCGGGCGTAAAAGTGATAGGCGTAGAGCCAGACGACGCCGCCTGCTTAAAAGCCGCAATGGACGCGGGCGAGCCTGTCACATTAGACAGAGTAGGGCTATTTGCCGACGGTGTGGCAGTAAAACGTATTGGCTTGGAGACCTTCAAACTGGCGCATTTATACTGCGACGATGTGATCACAGTCTCCAGCGACGAAATTTGTGCCGCCATCAAAGATATCTTCGACGACCTGCGAGCCGTAGCAGAACCTGCTGGTGCTTTGGCTTTAGCCGGCCTGAAAAAATACGCGGCTAGCGCTAACCAAACGCAAAATTTGAGTGCAGTGTTAAGCGGCGCTAACCTGAACTTCGATACTTTGCGTTATGTGTCGGAGCGCTGCGAACTGGGCGAGAAAAAAGAGGCGGTATTTGCCGTGACTATTCCGGAAGAAAAAGGCAGCTTCCGCCGTTTCTGCCAAACCTTAGGCGGCCGCGCCATCACCGAATTTAACTACCGTTACGCCAGCGACAACAAAGCTCATATTTTTGTTGGCATCAAACTACGCCACGGCGCAGAAGAACTGCAACAGGTCAATCAGGCCTTATCAGCCGCAGGCTACGACTATCAGGATTTATCCGACGACGAACTGGCCAAACTACACGTACGCCATATGGTCGGCGGCATGCCACCGCGTTTAGTCAAAGAGCAGGTCTACCAATTCAACTTCCCGGAATACCCGGGCGCGCTAATGAACTTCCTGAACACCCTGGGCGAAAAATGGAATATCACTTTATTTCACTACCGCAACCACGGCGCTGCAACTGGCGATGTATTGGCTGGGTTTGAGATAGCTGATCATCAAGAGATTGCAGAGCATTTGGATACTTTAGGGTATGAGTATCGGCTTGTTACTAGTAATGGAGCTTATAAGGTGTTTTTGACGGCGGGGTGAGGGGGCAAAGCGCATATGTGTTTGCACTTTGCCGATCTAGAATTGAGAAAGTGAGCTCAATGAGGGAAGCTTATGTATTGTTGTAGTCAGCAACAATACATTCAAACTCCTTCCCAAGGGTTTTATTGTTTAAAATTTATTTATCTCGATATATAGTTAATCAATGCATCTCGCCGTCTTTTTCTCTGTGTTTGCATCTTTGTGCCTGAACTCATACTTAACTTGTACTCGAGGACATCATCATCAGTGATAGGCTTTCTTCGAAGTTTTTCAAAAAAATCTGATAATAAACTTTTTTTGTCATTGTGATCGTAATTGTCAAGTTGATGTAAAGCTAGTAGCCACAAACCAAATAAATGGCTGACACCTGATATTTTGTAGTTTTCATAGTCGATATTGTAAGATTGCATAACTTGCGTCGCTTCATCAAACTTTAAACGAGTCTCCCTAGCCCAAGATTCATCATATTTTTTATATTCATCATATTTGTTGTCTATTACATCTGGTGATGAGCTATATATTTGTCTTTCATTCAGTGCGAATATTAGTTCGGATACAAATTCATGGTTTTCCATCCGATTTAAATCAGTAGCGATCTCTAACCTTTTTTTCCAGAAATCATTTTCCTCGCAAATGGCGTTTACGAGCTTCAATAATGGTGTGTCGTAGTACTTTGACTTTCTCAATTCTTGGCCATTCAGCTTTTCGCCATTTCTATTCAGACGGTCAAATAATCTATTAAGTATC
>CBIMJC010000195.1:0-7686 GCA_966244125.1 uncultured Rheinheimera sp. | reverse complement strand
GTATCACGCCCTGTTATGCCTGCGCGATAAACCAGAACATGAACGCAAAGCCTGGCAAGCCGTACTGAATCACTACATTTTTGACGACCCGAAAAAAGCCGGACAGCACTTGCCGGAACAGGCCCGTGGTGTGCTGGGTGAACTGGATGAAATGCAGGCCAGACAATTACGCGCCATGCTGTTAAACAGATTAAACCGCTGATTAATACCATAAAAACAAACTATAAAAACAACAAGGATTACAAGATGCAACAGGTTAAAAAAGTAGTGATAGCAGGTGGCGGCACAGCAGGCTGGGTCGCAGCTGCGGCCTTGTCCAAACGCCTGAAAGGTTTGATTGAAGTGGTGCTGATTGAATCCGAAGAAATTGGCACTGTAGGGGTAGGCGAGTCAACTGTGCCTCCTGTGCTGCTGTTTCATAACCTGTTGGGTATAGACGAACAGGAGTTTATGAAAGCCACGGATGCGACGTTCAAACTGGCTATTTCTTTTGAAAACTGGGGCCGGACAGGCGATCAGTATTTCCACCCTTTTGGTGTCACAGGCAAAGGCAGTTTTTTAACCGACTTCCAGCATTATTATTTACATGGTTTAACTCAGGGCGTTGACGCGCCTTTTGGTGATTATTGTTATGAATTGCAGGCCGCCAAACAGCATAAGTTTGGCAAAACCGACAAATCGACCATCAACTATGCCTACCATCTGGATGCTGGCCGTTATGCCCGCTTTCTCCGTAAGTTCAGTGAAGACTTAGGTGCAGTGCGTATTGAAGGCAAAATTGCTCAGGTGCAGCAGCATGTCAATGGCGATATCCGCTCTTTAGTACTGGAATCAGGTCAGGAAATAACAGGGGATTTATTTATCGACTGCACAGGTTTCAGGGCTTTGCTGATCGAACAGACCTTAAAAA
The DNA here is from genome assembly GCA_966244125.1 of uncultured Rheinheimera sp. Taxonomy (GTDB): domain Bacteria; phylum Pseudomonadota; class Gammaproteobacteria; order Enterobacterales; family Alteromonadaceae; genus Pararheinheimera. Next base: position 6,776 of record CBIMJC010000195.1, on the reverse strand, counting down.
CAGGCTATGACCGCTGGGACCACTGGTTGCCCTGCAATAAAGCCGTGGTCGTGCAAACTGAACCTGGCCCAAGCATGCATCCTTACACCAGAGCTATAGCGCACGACAGCGGCTGGCAGTGGAAAATTCCATTGCAGCACAGAGTAGGCAATGGTCTGGTTTATGCCAGCGATTATTTGTCAGATGAAAAGGCGAAACAACGTTTGCTGGATGGACTGGAAGCTCCGGCCTTGTTTGAACCAAGGGTACTGCATTATCAGACGGGCCGGCGGAAAAAACTCTGGAATAAAAACTGTATCGCCGTTGGTTTATCCAGTGGTTTTATTGAGCCGCTGGAATCGACCAGTATTTTCCTGTTTATGAGTGGCATTATCCGTTTGTTACGGCTGTTTCCTTTTAATGGTGTCACGCCTGCCCTGATGGACGAATACAATCAGCAGTCTATTACCGAAGTGGAAAAAATCCGCGATTTTATTATTCTGCATTACCATCAGACCGAACGTAACGACAGCCCATTTTGGGATTATTGCCGCACTATGACTATTCCGGACACCCTGGCACACCGGATGGAATTATTCAGAGAAAGTGCTCATGCCTTCCAGACTGGTGATGAAATGTTCCGGCTGGAATCCTGGAGTCATGTGATGTTAGGGCAACGGCTGCAACCGCAAAGTTATCACCAGTTGGTGGCGGGTTTAGGTCAGGGCGAATTAAGCCGTCATCTGCAGAGTATTCGCGAGACCATTAACGCTGCGGTCGACAGATTGCCATCGCACCGTGACTTTTTACGGCAGTATTGCCCGTCGAATCTAAGCTGATAAAACTAATGCAGATCACCAGGCTGAGCATAGGCAAGGAACAATCGCCTCTTTTGGTGGTGGATAACTTTGTTCCAGAGCCACAAAGCCTGGTGGACTTCGCCGCCAACCAAAAGTTTCTGGCCAATTCACCTTATTACCCCGGTATCAGAGCCGCAGCTCCTGCGGCCTACCGGCAATTTATGCTGCACAGCCTGCAGGATAGCTTGATTGAGTATTTTGAACTGCCTGCGACTCAGCTTGGTTTTTCCGTCTGTCATTTGTCTTTGGTGACTACGCCACCAACACAACTCAAGCTGCTGCAACGTATCCCTCATTTTGATACCACAGAAAAACACGCATTGGCTGCTGTGCACTATTTATTTCAGGGTGATCAGGGCGGCACAGCCTTTTACCGGCATCGCAAAACAGGCTTTGAAACCATAGATGAAAGCCGCACTCTGGCGTATTACCGTTCACTGGAGAGCGAAAATAATGGTCCCGACCTGCCAAAAGTGAGTGACGGTTATATTCAGGGCGATACCCCCTTGTTTGAACAAATCCATCAGCAACAAGGGGTGTTTAACCGGCTGATTGTCTATCGCCGCCATCTGCTGCACAGCGGCGTGATCACTAAAGACACCAGCTTATCAGCTGACCCACGATTAGGTCGGCTAACCATCAGCAGTTTTATTGACCCGTCGTAACTTGTAGGGGCCGTGGCTTGTCCCGGGCCTTTCCATCCGTACCGCGGTATCATTAGACGGGCGGGTACAAGACCCGCCCCTACCGATTCATTTCGTTATTTTTGCTTCAAAAGGCCCTGCGGGTAAACCTTCGCTGTTATAAAGCACAGCTGGCGGATTATCGGCCCAGCCATAACGCACCTTAACTGGCATTTTGATATCAGGGTGCGACAACAGTAAGTGTTCACCTTTTAGCTGCACTTGTGCCCAACGATATTGACCATCAGCCCCTGCAATTGCAAAGCTGTTGCCTGTGCCTTTGAGCACCAAACCTTTGCCGCTGTGATGAAAGCTGAGCTTAAGCTGCGAACCTTCAGCCACAACAGACGCCTGTTCAGGCCCCTGATACCCGACCTTTTCACCCAAAGCCACAACACGGGCTGCTAAGGCCAGGCGCTGGCCTAAGGTCTTTTTATCAACCGGGTGAATATCGTTCCATTCGCCTTTGTCGATAGCCACCACCATAGCGGTATTGGCTTCAGATAAACTTTGACGCTGCGCTTCACGTAAACCTGCCCAGGCGCTGTCGACAGGATCTTCAGTTTTTTCCAGATAATTCGCCAGTTGCACAAATAAAAACGGAAACTGATTCTGCTGCCCTGTGCCTTGTGCCCACTTGGCGCGCCAGTCGCGGATCATAGCGGTAAAACGTGGCTGATAGTCTTTATAGGCACCCACATTGGACTCGCCCTGATACCAAATTACCCCTTTGATCGGCAAAGAAGTTAAAGGCGCCAATAAGCCGTTGTATAAACCCAGAGGTTTCCAGCGGATAAAAGTATCACCAGGTAAATTTTTTGCCACAGCTGAACTTTGCATTTTCCACTCGCCAGTCAGCGGTAACGGATTGGCGTCCGTGCCTAACCAATAAGGTTTATCCGGTATCAAACCTGTTTTGCCATTGGTGGCAGTGATCCGTACCGCAATTAAGTTAGTGCCGGCTTTTAGTACCCCCTGGGGTAATTCATAACGACGTGGCGGGTACATGTAGGTGGTATTGCCTACTTGTTTACCATTGATATACACCTCTTCGGCATCCACTATCGAGCCTAAGCGCAAAATGGTAGCCTCTTTGGCCTGCGCTGCCGTTAACTCAATGTTTTTTCGCAACCACCAGACGCCGGTGAAAGGCTCTGGTCTGAAGCCAGGCACAGTAAATTTTTGCCATGCACTGTCATCCAACGCTGGGCTGTACCAGGGCGTTTTGCTGGTTAAACCCGGATCACGGCGCTTTAAATCACCATACCATGTATCATTTTTATGCTTATCAGCCGCTGTGATGGACTGAATTAATTGGTCATCACGAAACCTAATACCTTCAGCCAAAGCATCAGGAAAAGGTTGCAAGGCCTCCTCACTCATCCAGGCTTCAACAGGCGAGCCACCCAAAGCATTATTTAAAATGCCTATAGGCACAGCATTATGCTGATACAGCTCGCGGCCAAAATAAAAGGCCAGAGCAGAGAAATTGGCTATTGTTTGCGGGCTGGCAGACACCCATTCACCGCCGCTGAAATCCTGTTGTGGTGTTTTAAAGTTGTACTCTTGTGGCACCTTAAACTGGCGGATCAAAGGGTAATTTGCGCTGGTTAAATCCTCCGGATAAGCCTCAGCCAGCCGCGCCATTTCCATTTCCATATTGGACTGGCCGGACGCGACCCAAACATCGCCAAAATAAATGTCGTTCAGCTCAATCTGGTTTTGGCCTTTAAAACTTAACTGATGCGGGCCACCTGCCTGCTGCGCTGGTAATGACACAGTCCAGCGGCCCTCTTTGGTGTTGACCTGCCCCACCAGCTGGCCATTAAAACGCACTTCCACTGTTTCATCGGCAGCAGCCCAGCCCCAAAGCGGAATAACAGTATCGCGCTGTAACACCATACCATCGCCGATCAACTTAGGCAGACGAATATCGGCATGGGCCAAAGGGCTTAGTAGCAAAATTGCAGTCAGTAAGAGTCTTAACATAAAGCCTATCCCGTTCAACACCTGGTATTCGTAGGACATAGGGTCAGAGCCAGGGCTCTGACCCGGAGTTTTATTCACCACACTGGCCCTGGCCTTCGTTTTCGGCCAGCCGTACTTTCGCCAGTTGCAGCTTTAAGCCTGAACCCGCTTCCAGCACCAAAGGCTGACTGATTTTGGTCAGATCAAAAGTGCTGTTGGCTGTTGTGAAACAGCGCAAAGGGATCTTCAGACTCTGCCAGCCTTTCCCATTCATGCTGCTAAAATAGCTGCTGAAATCCAGACTGGATTTACAATTCTCACCACAGGTCATACCTATACTGACTTTTGCCCCCTCAGAGGCCATAGCCACCACCTGATACTCCAGCTCCAGCGTCATATCGCCATTGGCCTGACGGCTTAAATCCAAAGCCACGCCCTGCGCATGGTTTAAAGCCACAGCAGCCTCTTTGTGGAAGCTCAAGAGCACCGAATCTTCCTGTTGTAATCTGTCTGTGGCTGCAGCTTCCAAAGCGCCACCCGCGGATTTTTGCAGCGGCTCTGTCACCACAGCCACTTCACCTTTATCCAGCAGCTGTAACTGCCATGGATTAACCGCTTTGCCGGCATGCAGATAACGGCTGAAATTCAGCACCTGATCGGCGCTAATGCCCGACTCTTCACTCAGTTGTGCCACTTCGGTGTTGTCGCTATAGGTCAGGCCATAACCATAAGCAAACTGCGGCTGATAGTTTTTATCGCCCAGATTCAACAGTTCGCCCGTCGCTTTAGCAGGCCAGGAGAAGGATAATTTGCCCTGAAAATCATGGCGGATTCCCCCTTCGGGCGAGCGGATTAACAAATCAGCGACAGCGCCCCCTTCAGTGCCGGGTAGAAAGGCAGCAACAAAAGCATCGGATTGATTTAACTCGGGATTGACCCACAAAGGCCGGCCCGACAAAAACACCGACACAGTCGGAATTCCCTGAGTTTTTAATTCAGTCAGAATTTGCAGAGCCCGGCCATCATCAAAGGCCAGGTGACTGCGGTCGCCAACAAATTCGGCATAAGGTTCTTCACCAAAGACCACCACAGCGACGTCAGGTTTATCAGTAAAACGGCCGTTTTCGCTCAGCTCAGCTTTGCCCCCCCCGGCTTCCACCGCCTGCTTAATACCGGCATAAATGGATTCACCATTGGGGAAATCGGTGTTTTTATTGCCTGAACCTTGCCAGCTTAAGGTCCAGCCGCCACTTTGTTTGCCTATATGATCGGCACCATCACCAGCCACCAACACCTTAGCATTGGCCTTCAGTGGCAATAATTGCTGGTTGTTTTTCAGTAATACCAGCGACTTACGGGCCGCCTGACGCGCAATAGCTCTGTGCTCTTTGCTGCCTAATAATTCGTAACGCCCAGCCAAAGGCCGCTCTGAAGGTTTGACCTGCTCAAACAAACCCATTTCGGCTTTGATCCGCAGTACACGGCTGACGGCTTCATCCAGGCGCTGCATGGAAATACGGCCGTCTTTCACCTGAGCCAAAGTGTTCTGATACAACTTTTCCCAGCTGTCCGGCGCCATAAACATATCCAGGCCACCCAACAGCGAATTGGCACAGTCTGTCGGCGTGCAACCTTTGACCTGACCATGACCGTTCCAGTCACCAACCACAAAACCGTCAAAGCCCATACGATTGACCAGTACATCGTTCAGCATAGGCCGGAAGCCATGCATTTTTTCACCAAACCAGCTGTTATAAGACGCCATCACCACCCGGGCACCTGCGGCTATAGCGCTGTAATAAGGGGCGCCATGAATATCCCGCAGCTCTGCTTCTGTATGCTGATTGTCACCCTGATCTTTACCTCCTACAGTACCGCCGTCACCGAGGAAGTGTTTGACTGTCGCCAGCATATGCTGGCCTTTTAAAAAGTCGGCTGAACCAGGCACACCCTGAATACCCTGCAGAATATGTGGAGCATAAGAAGCGACCAGTTGTGGGTCTTCGCCATAGGACTCATAAGTGCGGCCCCAGCGATCATCCCGTACCACGGCAATAGTGGGCGCAAAGGTCCAGTCCAACCCTGTCACCTGCATTTCGGCTGCTGTAATACGGCCTATTTCACGCATCAGCTCTGGTTCACGCATAGCGCCCAAGCCTATATTGTGCGGGAAAATAGTGGCGCCTTTGACGTTGCTGTGGCCATGCACAGCGTCTGTGCCCCACATCACAGGAATATAAGGCCGGCCATCGCTGGTATCAGTGCTGGCATGCCAAAAGGCATCGGCCAGTTCCAGCCAGGCGGCAGCACCTGCTCTGTTATCCCGGCCCGGTGCTGAGTTACCACCGTTAAGTACAGAACCCAGATAATAATCCCGCACTTGTTGTGGTGTAACAGAAGCAATATCGGCCTGAATAATCTGACCCACTTTTTGCTCAGGGCTCATTTGGCTCAACAAGGTTTTGATCTTGTCTTCAATGGCCTGATTGCGGGCTATAGGAGGTTGTTGCAAAGGCCAGTTGGCAGGAATAATCACAGGTTTTTCGGCTGAGCTTTGACTGGCTGCCTGTTCAGGCACAGCTTCGGGTGTCTGCACTGCAGGCTGACCACAGCCAGTTAACACCAAACCACCAGCCAACATCAGTAAGCCCTTGCCGAGCTCTTTCCGCTTTTTTGCCTTCGCCATTGCCGTCACTCCCACCTGCCTGTTAATAAATCCGTGCCTGACTTAAATACGCTTTGTTGGCACTGACCTCTGTTGTTTCACCTTTGATGTTCACACTGCCATTCAGCCGGATATCCGCCGAAGAGCTGCCAATCATCAGTTTGATTTCGCCGGGCTCCACTACCCAGTTCATTTGTTGATCAAAAAACGCCAGCAGGTTCACCGGCAGAGTAAATTCTACTCTGGCCTGCTCACCCGCTTTCAGTGGCACCCGGATAAAACCTTTCAGCTGTTTGACCGGACGGGTCACACTGGCGGCCGGGTCCTGTATATAGAGCTGTACCACTTCGGTCGCATCAAACTGACCGCTATTGCGCAGAGTCAGACTCAGCTTCACTTCGCCATTGGCTGTGGCTTTACTGTCCTCAATCTGCAGTGCGCTGTAGTCAAAACTGCTGTAACTCAGGCCATGCCCAAAAGGATAAAGTGGGCTGATGTCATCAAACAGATAACCTCTTTTGGCAGATACTTTGTGATTGTAATAACTTGGAATATGGCCAGCACTGCGCGGAAAGGTCAGAGGTAATTTGCCGGAAGGGCTTAGATCCCCAAACAACACAT
>CBIMJC010000194.1:0-7687 GCA_966244125.1 uncultured Rheinheimera sp. | reverse complement strand
AAAGCTCTTATAGTTTTCACCTTTGCCAACATAGCGGGCCGCATAATCAACTCTCCAGTCGCCTTTGCTCCAGCCTAGTTTAAAGTTACCAACATGCTTCGGACTACCCAAATCACCTGTGTAATCTTCAGGTTCACTGGTTTCAAACAACACGCGACTGGCTTCAATCTGGATAGTGTGTTCATAACTTGCGACAAAAGAACCATAGTCAGTGTCTATGTCGTACGCAGTTTCAATATCCACACCACGGTTACGTTGCGTTGCTATGTTCAGGAAACCACTGCGAACAGTTTCGATACGCTGGTCCACAGTAGCGCGGTCAAACTGATCACATAATGGCTCAGTCTCAAAGTTTTCTGATAAATAACATTGACGCACGATTTGAGCCGCAGTCAGTTCGGTCACCTCTGAATCAATTTCTATATCAAAATAGTCAATAGAGGCACTGAAGTTAGTGAAATCCGGAGTCCAGACAAAACCATAGGTTTTTGAGACTGAAGTTTCAGCTTTCAGTTTGCCTGCACCACCACCTGAAATCACAGTTGCAGAACTTGCACCGCCAGCGAAGTTAGCAGGAATACCATCTGCAGCACAGTTATCCGCCAAACGTTGACTGATAGTGCCGTCTTCCAGCGCATCACCCCAACGGATACATGGGTCTACAGTACGTTGTCCGACAAAACTGGTTTGATCGTTCAGATACAATTCAAACAAGGCTGGTGAACGGAAGGATGTACCCTGAGATGCGCGGAAACGGAAACCGTCCACCAGAGTCCAGTTCAGACCTACTTTGTAAGTGGTATCGTTACCATAAGAGTCAACATCTGTATAACGAGCTGAAGTAGTTACATCTAAAGCTTTCACCATAGTCAGGTCAGATAACAATGGTATCTGGAACTCGGTAAATACTGCTTTGGAATTATCTTTACCCTTGGTAATACCAGCGGCTGAAGCACCCCACACGTTCTTCGCCAGTGTATGTTCACCCGGAGTGTCATTCAGCGAGTCACGCTGATAAGCAAAACCAAAAGCTGCGCCTAAAGGTCCGGCAGGTAAATCAGTCAGATCACCTGTGATAAAACCTTCCAGTGATTTCTGTTTATACACAGTGTTACCAGTGTCATAACCAAACAGGAAGTCTTTGTATTGTTGATCGATGTTCCCCGCCAGGAACTGAGGATCCAGCCATGGCACATCAATACAGGCAACACCACGTATAGCTGTAGTCTGACCCACACAAGAACCTGTGGCAAACTCAGAAATAGCTACAGCGTCTTCATAAATAATGGCTGTAGTGTAATCACCGTCACTATGGCTGTCCTGATAGGCAATATCCCAGTACCAGTCACCTAAATTACCGTTGGCACCGACCACAAAACGACGGTAGTCCACGGTAATATCAGAGCCTGAGTGATCAGTAATAGGGGTTGGGCTTAACCACTGATCGCCGCTCCAGCCAACTGAGGTTGGGTTAGTACCAAAAAATGTTTCGTTGTAAGTGTAAGTCCAGAACTGACGGTAACCGTTAGTATTGGTTTCACGACGGTTTAATAAAGCTTCACCATAAACAGTGATATCGTCCGTCAGAGAATAATCCCCCTGACCGTATAAAGTCACAGTTTCTTTACGTGGGACCAGAGATTCTAAATCCTGGAACGGATGGTCAGCATTAAGCACAGAATCAGAGGCATTGTCATAACCCACAGGGAACCAGCCTGGAGGAGCCACCATAAAACCTGGGTTGGAAGGATCGACAGCTAAACCCGGAATGTACTGGCCCAGATTGCCATCATAGTCATACTGCATTTTGGTACCCGGACGTACGTTACCACCTTCGTCCTGATAGTCGTACACCCAGACCTGACCCCAGGGCAAATCATTACAATGGTATTGTCCGGTACGAGGGTCAATTAAGTCTGCGCGCTCACCTGTTTCAGGATCAAACACATAACGCTCACCACAGCTGTAAAAATCACGCTGACCTTTGGCCAGTTCTTTTTCCAGTTTGTAGTCCGCCAGTAAGCGGAATGAACCACTTTCAGAGCTACGACCAAAAGTTGCGTTACCACTCATGGTTTCGCCACCTTCATCAAATGGCTGCGAAGTGTTGAAGTTGATAGAACTCTCATCACCTTTTTTGGTAATGATGTTCACCACACCGGCAACAGCGTCAGAACCGTACAAAGAAGAGGCGCCATCTTTCAGAATTTCGACCCGTTCAATAGCTTCAACAGGCAATACATTCATATCAAAAGAGGCAACCTCACCGCGGGTACCAGCAGGGCCAGCACGACGGCCGTTTAATAAAACCAGAGTTCTGTTAGCGCCTAAACCACGTAAAGACAAGGTTTCAGCACCTGTACCACCTGATTCAACAAAAGCAGTGGATGAGGCAGAGGTCACCTGGTTTGAGCCAGCGGCCACTGTTGAGCTGCGCAGTAATTCACCTAAATTACTCATACCCTGACTGAGGGCAGTTTCAGCACTGATGATGCTCACCGGAGTTGCATTATCAAAACCACCAGTACGAATACGGGAGCCAACGACCGAAATTCGTTCAGCTTCCTCTTCTTTTTTTGCTTTATCTTCTTCTGTTACTTCCTGCTGAGCCTGAAGGCCAAACGCCGTAGTGGCAAACAGACAACCTATAGCAAGAGCTAAGCGAGTTTTTACTCTCTGTTGAGGTAGTGTCATTTTTTTATTTCCTGGATGTGTTGTTTCTTTTTTGTTTATTTTTATGTATCAGTAAAACTGCATACACAGATGACCATAACAAACCTAATGAGATTTGCAAACATTAATCAACAATGAACAGTCAAGGATTTAAACGTAATTAACTGTAAAGAAGGGAGAACAGATGGAAGAATAACGCCGGATATCCTGGCGCAGAGGCGGTATCAGACAACCGCCTGCTGCACAAAGCCAGGGTTTTACTTTAACTGAATGACAGTGCCGCTGCTCCAGTCTGCAGCCCCTTGTTCGCCGTTAACAATCCATTGCACAGAAACTTTTTCCACACCAGCCGCAATACTGGCTAAATCCAGTGTCAGCGCCTGCAAAAGCGCCGGGTTCTGGCAGACCAGGGTGTAATTGGCGTTTAAATCTGCATGTTGGGGTTTAGTGGCGCGCTCAGCTGTTAAATCTGAGCTGATATCTGTTCCTGTCACTGTGCAACTGGCTTCAGCTCCAAAACTAAACCAACTGGCACTGGTAAAATCTGCAATCATCTTTTGCACCAGCTGACGTTCTGCATCATTTTTGGCCTGGTGTTCAAAGCCGACAATATTGGCTGTAGCTGTAGCAAAAGCCAATTCAGCTTCGTTGCCTTCGAGCACAAAAGTTAAAACGGCCCCGCCATGAGTATGGCTGCCATGTTCTTCGTGCTGATGCTCCTGCGCTGTCGCAGACCCCATCACTAAGCCAGCTCCGAGCAGCACAAAAAGCATTGCTGTATTCAGTTTTTTTGATTTCACGACAGCCCACTCCCAAACAATAAATTTATCCTTATCATAACCCCGGCTTCAGCAATATATAGGCTTTGATTTCACCTTTTGCCGCAGTTTTTTGTCAATCCAACTGTATAACCTCAGGCTGATCTGCTTCATTCCCACCGCCGTATCAAAAAACAAAAATAATGGTAATTCAAGATGGCAAAGTTAATTCTGGTATTAGGCGATCAGCTCAGCCCTGCTCTGTCGAGTTTACGTGATGTGCAGCCAGAGGACAGAGTCTTGTTGGCTGAAGTGGCCAGTGAAGCCAGTTATACCCCACATCATAAGCAAAAAATCGTGTTGATTTTCAGCGCTATGCGCCATTTTGCCGCCGTATTGCAGCAGCAAGGTATCAGTGTCAGTTACATCCATTATCAGCAAAAAGTCAGTAGTCTGACCGAAGCTGTGGCGATAGAGCTTTCACGTCATCCAGAGCTGGACCAGATTTGTATCACCGAATGCGGTGAATACAGGCTGGAGCAGGAAATTTTAAGCTGGCAGACTAAGTTTCAGCGCCCTCTGCTGATGCTGGAAGATGATCGTTTTATTGCCAGTAAGGCCATGTTTCAGCACTGGGCTCAGGGTCGAAAGCAGTACCGGATGGAGTATTTCTACCGGGAAATGCGCCGTTACACAGGTCTTTTAATGCAGGACGGAATGCCATTAGGCGGTCAGTGGAACTTCGATGCCAGTAACAGAAAAGCTATGCCAGCGAATCAGCCGTTGCCGCAGATCCTGCGATTTGAACCTGACGATATCACACGCGAAGTCATCACTTTGGTTCAGCAGCAATTTCCCAACAATATGGGTAGTGCAGAGAGTTTTAGTTACGCCGTGACAGGCAAACAAGCGCGGCAGGCGTTTTTGCATTTTGTGGAGCATCAGTTGCCGCTGTTTGGCGATTATCAGGATGCGATGCAGCTAAATGAGCCTCATTTATTTCATAGTATTTGTTCTATGTATTTAAACTGCGGTCTGTTGGATCTGCGCTGGGTCTGCCAAAAAGTGGAGCTCGCTTACAAAGAAGGCAAAGTGCCGCTAAACGCTGCCGAAGGTTTTATCCGTCAATTGATTGGCTGGCGCGAATATGTCCGGGGTTTGTACTGGTTACTGATGCCGGACTACAAAGAACGGAATTTTCTCAAAGCCCACACCCCTTTGCCGTCCTATTACTGGACGGGTAACACCCAAATGCGCTGTATGCGACAAGCCATCAGTCAGACTATTGACCATGCGTACTCGCATCATATTCAGCGGCTGATGATCACAGGCAACTTTGCACTGTTAGCAGGCTTGTCGGTGGATGAAATCTGCAATTGGTATCTGGCCGTTTATGCAGACGCTTATGAATGGGTCGAGCTGCCAAATACCCTTGGCATGGCGTTATTTGCCGATGACGGCCTGCTGGCCTCTAAACCTTATGCGGCCAGTGGCAAATACATTCAGCGGATGAGCAATTACTGCAAAAGTTGTGCTTACGATGTAAATGAAACCACCAGCCCCATGGCCTGCCCTTTTAATGCTTTGTACTGGAATTTTCTGGAACGGAATCAGGCGCTTTTATCCGGCAATGCCAGAATGCAGCTGAGTTATCAGAACTGGTACCGTAAATCGGATGACGAGCGTGCACAAATCACAGAAAAAGCGCAAGCCTTACTGATCCATCTGGAGCAGTTATGAAACGCGCTTTGGTACTGCTGAATCAGGCTATACGCTGGCACGATAACCTGCTGCTGTCAGAACAACCAGATGTTGATCAACTCATCGCCGTTCTGGTACTGGACCCGGCTGAGTATCTGAGTACGCAATACGGCATACAACGCGCCAGCCTGCCACGTTTGCAGGCTCAGTTAAAGTTAATGCTGGACTGGCAACAACAATGGCAGCAAAAACAGCTGGTGTTGCATATCCGCATTGGTGACACCTCAAAGTGCCTGCAACGACTGGCCCTGCTGTATCAGGCGCAGAGCTTGATTGCAGCAGAACCCACAGCACCAGAGCAGTATCAGCAACTACAGAGCACAGGCTTAACACTCAGACTTTATGACATCAACAGCTTGTTGCAGCACCAGCTCAGGCCGGATTTAGCTTCGTTATCACAAAGTTTCTCTGCCTTCAGGCGGCAACGCGAACCTGAGCTGTTGGTGCAACCACCACAGTCTTGTGCTGTTTCTTTGCAGTTTTATGGTGAAGCAGATCAGGCTTTGGATGCGGCAAGCGCTCACTTTATCAGCCAGTACCATAATCCGACGGCTGCTCTGCTGAACGAAGCAGCAGCGTTGGAGCGCCTGATGCAGTTTATCTGGCAGCAACAGGCTGTCCTTCATTACAAACACAGCCGTGACGCTCTGGATGGTGAATGGAACAGCAGTTTATGGTCTTTTTATCTGGCCAATGGTTGTTTATCCCCCTGTTATGCCTGGCAACAGGTGCTGGATTTTGAGCAACAACAGATGGCCAACGAATCCACCTATTGGCTGCGCTTTGAGCTGTTGTGGCGCGAGTATTTTCGCTGGCAGATGCGTCAGCACGGTAATTTATGGTTCAGCAAAAATGCCTTGCATGCACCGCAGGATTTCTCAGAGCCATTAAAAGACCACAGGTTTGAACTCTGGTGTAAAGGCCAAACCGGGCTGCCTTTTGTTGATGCCAATATCAGGATGCTGCTGCACACAGGCTGGATGTCAAACCGTGGCCGACAGAATGTCGCCAGTTACCTTATTTTTGAGTTAGAGCAGGACTGGCGTTTAGGTGCTGCTTTTTTTGAGCAGCATTTGCTGGATTATGATTGCGCCAGTAACTGGTGTAACTGGGCTTATATAGCTGGAGTCGGCAATAGCAGTGCCCGCCAGTTTAACCAACTCAAACAGGCGTTGACTCACGATCCAGAAGGGGATTTTGTTCGTCGTTGGTTACCGGAAAAAACAGCTGCAGGAGCCTTAGTGCATCTGCCCGAAGCTAAAGTGCCGGTGCAGGATTTTTGGTTGCCTTTTCTGCAACAGCTTAAGGCAAAAGTATGATCAGTCTGGTTTGGTTTAAACGTGATTTGCGGATTGATGATCATGGCCCTTTGGCAGAGGCAGCACGACAAGGTGCGGTATTGCCTTTGTATATTATTGAACCTGATTATTGGCAGCAGCCTGACACCTCAGTACGGCACTGGCTTTTTATCGAACAGAGCCTGCAACTGCTGGATCAACAATTATCGGCCCTGGGCCAACCTTTGCTGGTGATCAAAGGCCCTGCTACTCAAGTGATCCGACAGTTGTGCCAGGAGTTTCCGATAGCTCAGGTGCTCAGTCATGAAGAAACCGGCAATTTGTGGACTTTTCAGCGTGATTTGGCAGTTAAACAGCTACTAAAAGAACTGGCCATCCCCTGGCGGCAGTATCAGCAACATGCAGTGTTCCGGGCTTTAAAAGACAGAGATCTGTGGGCTGAACAAGCGGATCTGTATTTATCAGGGGCTTTGCAGCAGCGGCCTGACACTTTGCCTTTTCTCTGTTTTGGCCGTCAGCCTCTGCAGCCTTTCCGCCCCAACAGAGCTTTGGATTTACCGCCCTGCAGCGCAGGCCAAAGCGCTTTTACCCTACCGGATACAGTACAAAGCTTTTTTAATTACAGAGCCAAAGACTACAGCAGGCATATTTCATTGCCGGATAAAGCACAACACAGCAGTTCACGACTGAGTCCTTATCTGGCGTATGGTCAACTGAGTATCAGAGCCTTACAGCAACAGACGCTGCGTAGCATTAAGCAACAACCAGCCTTAAGTTTTGGTTTATCGTCTTTTTACAGCAGGTTGCGTTGGCATTGTCATTTTATCCAGAAGCTGGAATCTGATCCGCTGATTGAAACCGAAGCCCTGCATCCGGGTTATGCCCGTTTGCGTAAGCAGGATTTTAATACGGACTGGTTTTGGGCCTGGTCTCACGGCTACACAGGCTATCCACTGATTGATGCTTGTATGCGCAGTCTGCGGGCCACAGGCTGGTTGCATTTTCGTGCCCGGGCCATGTTAGTGGCTTTTGCCTGTTATCACTTATGGCTGGACTGGCGGCCTGTGGCTTTGCATCTGGCGCAGTGTTTTGTCGACTACGAACCCGGCATTCATTATCCACAAATTCAGATGCAGGCAGGCACCACAGGCATCAATCCCAACCGGATCTACAACCCTGTATTACAAAGCAAGCAAA
>CBIMJC010000193.1:0-7724 GCA_966244125.1 uncultured Rheinheimera sp. | reverse complement strand
AGCTTTCACTTCCCTGCAAAAGCCAACAACCCGCTGTTGGTGACACGGTGTACTTGATGCAAAGGGAGTTGGCGCCCAAAGGCTATATTGCCAAGGCGATAGTCACTCGTGCTTCATTTGATGCCCCGTATTGGAAAGACCCAAAGCTCAGTTTGAAATACATTGGCATTAAGCTCGTTGAAGTTCGGCAGACGGCAGTTGAAGGTTTGCTACCTGTGATTTTGATCGAGAGGTTTTGCGATCGTCACCAACCAGAATTTAAACAGTCATTGCTGCAGCCTGGTGTGGCTGTACCACCTGCAATCGCCAATGAAATAAACCGAGTGTGGTCGAATAGCAACGATGTGCATAGCTTGAGACAGTTTATTGAGTGGACGCAGCAAGACGAAGTGAACTCCAGACCTGAGTGGCTTCAGCAATATCAATCGCGATTAAAAGAAGCTGAGCAGTTAAAGATAACTTATAAGCATATTGAAGACGATGAACTCAAGTGGATCTGGGCTGATACTTTTAATGGCATTTGTAGTGTCGGTCAGGGAGCTTTACGTTCTCAAGAGTTTAAAGAAAATCTCCAATTGTTGCGTGATATCACGAATTTAGTCAGAGAAAGTCCAAATTCAAAAAGCTTGCAACAAGTTTACCAAATATGGTCGGTTGCAAAACGCGAAAAAAGGCTATCGAGAAGCTTAAATTTACTTATCCATCGGGTGTTTGCGACGTTTGCTCCGGAACTTTATACAACGTTAGTGAAGATAGAAGACGCCAAGTTAGTTTTAAAAGCTATCAAAGATGAGTTTTCTATAGATGTTGTGCTAATTGATGATTGGGCAGACCAGAATGGCTGGATCCTCCGTAGTTTGCAGGATGCTGGGGTTGATATGGAGAACTTCGCAGCCAACAATGTCGCAATTTGGCAGTTGTATGAGGCTTTAGACGCACGCAGTAAAGTGAAGAAATCCGAGGCCGGAGAACTTGACGCGAAGGAAGAAGAGAATCAGATGTCACAATATGAAACTGTCCAATTAAACCAAATTTTCTTCGGTCCACCCGGTACAGGTAAAACATTTATCACTATGGAAGCTGCTGTGCGAGCTGCAGAGCCCGCGTTTCATTGGGAAAATCGGGATCAGTTAAAAACCAAGTACCGTGAGCTTACTTATGCTGGGCGAATTGTGTTCGTAACCTTTCACCAAAGTTATAGCTATGAAGACTTTGTGGAGGGGCTGACTGCCAGCAGCGATAGTGGGCAAATTAAATATACGCCGAAAAACGGTGTATTTAAAAAGCTGGTGCAAAAAGCCAAAGACAATCAACACAGTGGTCAGCAAGCAATCAGCACCTCCTTCGAGCGCTGCTGGGAACTGTTCTTGCAGCAGTTGTCTGATAATGCTGACGGGGTAACGATAACGACTCGTCGTTCAAGTTTTTTGATCACAGAAGTTGATGACAATACTATCCGGTTTGATAAAAGCAGTGGTGAGTCGGTTCATTCGCTGTCTGTAAGTACCTTAGAAGCAGTGTTCAACCAGCAGCGGGTGATAAAAGGGGGCTTACAGCCATATTACGAAAGCTTGATCAGTCATATCAAAGCTTTAGGTGAGCAGCAAAGTACAGCGGCGGTTGAAAGACAGAACTTTGTGTTGGTTATCGACGAAATCAACCGGGGCAATATTTCTCGGATTTTTGGTGAGCTGATTACGTTAATTGAACCGTCCAAACGCCTGGGCGGTAGCGAGCCTTTGGAAGTAGTGTTACCCCTCACTAGTGAAAAGTTTTCGGTACCGGACAACCTCTACATTATTGGCACCATGAATACCGCGGACCGCTCATTGGCGGGGCTGGATTTAGCGCTGCGTCGTCGGTTTGATTTTATTGAAATGCCACCCAAGCCGGATGAGCTAAGCGGAGTTGAAATTGCTGGGGTTAATCTTGAGTTGATGCTGAGCACCATCAATGAGCGGATCTCAGTGTTACTCGATAAAGACCACTGTATTGGTCATGCTTCTTTTATGCATCTACATCCGAAGTATCGGCCAGCCGAGATGCCAAAGACGGCAAGTCTTACGGAATTAGGAAGTGTTTTTAAACACAAGGTTCTGCCGTTGTTGCAAGAGTATTTCTTTGAAGACTGGCAGCGGATTGTTTGGGTGTTGAATAATCAGAACAAAGCCGCTGACATCGCATTTATCCGCAAAGCATCAGGCAAACCAATTTCAGAGCTTTTCAAGGGCGTAACGCAAATCAAAGAGCGGGAGCGCTGGGAGATTAATCAGGCCGCGTTCACTAACGCCGAATCTTACAAGCTGATTTATCAGGATGAGGTCGTTACTGAATGAGTAACGCCGTTGTTGTGCGGGAATATGCCCGGCTGACCTTTGCTGACCTTGCAGAAAATACACTGGACCAGGCGCAAATAACGCCCAGTGCTTTTCGCTGGTTAGTGGAGCTTGGCCAGCAATTCCGTGCGAACGGTTTAGCACTGCTGGAGCTTGATAATCAGCAATGGCTGCGGCTCGATAACTATGTTGGTGTACTGGAATCCCCCTGCGGGCAGGTTATTGAAATCCTGCCAAAACATCGAAGCGCTATAAATTGTAAAGAAAGTGCCAGACAGCTCTTATGTAAATTGATTTGTAACGCTTTGGATATCAAAAGCAGAAATACCAGCCATGCCAGTATCGAGCGCTTTGATACAGCATTGCCGGAGTGGCTGATGCGGCAGTTTTTGCAGGAGCTGGACTTGCTTTATAAGCGAGGGCTACGCTTTGAATATCAACGAATTGAAGAGCAGCAACGTTTTTTACGGGGGCGGCTGGATGTGCAAAAGCAACTGCGGCAACCACCAGGCCGAGAGCACTTGTTTCATATTCAACATGATGTGTTCAGTGCTGACCGTCCCGAAAACAGGTTGTTAAAAACTGCTTTACTGAAAATTTGTGTAACCACACAAGACAGCGAAAACTGGCGCTTAGCACATGAGTTACAAAGCTTGCTGCATGACTTACCGGAATCAACTGATATCACGCATGACTTCCATTGCTGGCAGGACATCCGCCTGATGGCGCATTACCAGGCGATAAAGCCATGGTGCGAATTTGTGCTCAATCAGCATATTCCGATGGCCGTGCAAGGCGATTGGCGTGGTTTAAGTTTGTTATTCCCAATGGAAAAGTTGTTTGAGAGTTATGTGGCAGTTGAGTTGAGCAGAGCTTTAGCCAATCTACCAGGGCGAGGGAACGAGCTTAGACCACAGCTTGCATCGCACTATCTCTGTTCGCATTTGCAAAATGAAATATTCCGCTTGGAGCCAGATTTATCATTAAGGCTTGCATCTTCTAATCAGGCTTATCAGCGCTGGATTCTAGACACAAAATGGAAGCTGTTATACCTGGACTCACGAGATAAAAACTATGGCATGAGCCAACAAGATTTTTATCAGATGTTTGCTTATGGCCATAAATACCTGAATGGCCAAGGCACCTTAGTACTGATTTACCCAGCCTGGGATAAGTTTCCGGCCCACGCTGAACCACTGCACTTCTCGTTTAGTTCAGACTTGCAGTTATTGGCGTTACCTTATGATTTAGAAGATGAAAATGCCGCGAAAAACTTGATTTCATCGTTGCAACAAGGTATCAAACAAGCAAGTACTGCAGCGGCATAAAAACAGGGACGAAGGATGACCGAAGATCAGCTCGAACAGGAAGTATTGCAGTGGTTCACTGAAACCGGCTACACCCATATCTGTGGTTACAATATCGCGCCCGATGGCCCTGTACCTGAGCGGGCCGATTATGTTCAACCGGTTTTGGTTGAGCGCCTGCGGTATGCAATTAGCCGCATCAACCCACAAATTCCTTTGGTGGCCCGCGAAGATGCCATCAAGCAGGTGCTGGATTTAGGCATTCCTGCGCTACTCACCGCCAACCGTCATTTTCATAACCTGCTGGTTAATGGTGTCCCTGTTCAATATCAAAAAGACGGTGAAACCCGTGGTGATTTTGTTTACCTGATTGATTGGGAAAACCGCCAAGGCCGGAATGAGTTTTTAGCGGTCAATCAATACACCTTAAAAGGCCCAAAACATTCACGCAGACCGGACATTATTCTGTTTATCAATGGCCTGCCATTAGTGCTGCTGGAGCTGAAAAACCCTGCAGACGTGAATGCCGATATCTGGAAAGCTTACGACCAAATTCAAACCTACAAAGAACAAATCCCCGATGTATTTCAGTACAACGAAATTCTGGTGATTTCGGATGGCTCGGAAGCGCGGATGGGGTCGCTTTCCAGTAACGCTGAACGTTATATGCAGTGGCGTACCATTGATGGCGTCACACTCGACCCTCTGGGCCAGTTTAACGAGCTGGAAACCATGGTGCGCGGCGTATTTGCGCCAGAGTATTTCCTCGATTACCTGCGCTTTTTTGTGCTGTTTGAAGACGATGGTACTTTGGTAAAGAAGATTGCCGGTTATCACCAGTTCCATGCGGTGCGTGCTGCCATTACGCAAGTAGTCACTGCGTCACGTGCAGATAACCAGTCGGCGAAAAAAGGCAAAGGCGGCGTGGTTTGGCATACCCAGGGTAGTGGTAAAAGCATCACCATGACCTGTTTTGCCGCCCGCGTGATGCGCGAAGCCGCGATGCAAAACCCGACCATTGTGGTCATTACTGACCGCAACGATCTGGATGGCCAATTGTTTGGCGTGTTCTCACTGGCCCAAGATTTATTACGTGAACAGCCAGTACAAGTGGAAACGCGACAAGATTTGCGAGCCAAACTGAGTAACCGGCCGTCCGGCGGTATCGTCTTCGCCACTATTCAAAAGTTCGCACCAGGCGAAGATGAAGATGTGTTTCCTGTGTTATCCGAACGCCATAACATTGTGGTGATTGCCGATGAAGCCCATCGCACTCAGTATGGTTTTGAAGCCAAGCTCAAGGAGAAAGTAGCTTCTGTGGGTGAAGCGTCCGGCAAGTATGTTTACCAAGTTGGCTACGCCCAGCATTTGCGCGATGCACTTCCCAACGCTACTTTTGTGGCCTTCACCGGCACACCGGTATCCAGTGAAGACCGCGATACCCGCGCTGTGTTTGGTGACTACATCCATATCTACGACATGCAGCAAGCGAAAGAAGATGGCGCGACTGTGGCCATTTATTACGAATCCCGCTTGGCCAAACTCAGCTTAAAAGCCGATGAGTTACCGCATATCGATGAAGAAGTGGATGAGCTGGCTGAAGATGAAGAAGAATCGCAGCAAAGCAAACTAAAAACCCGCTGGGCCGCGCTGGAAAAAGTAGTGGGTGCTGAGCCGCGTATTGCCAAAGTGGCCGCAGATTTGGTCGCCCACTTTGAAGAGCGTAACCAGACACAATCAGGCAAAGCCATGGTGGTGGCCATGAGCCGCGAGATTTGTGTGCACTTGTACGATGCCATTGTGGCGCTTAAACCACAATGGCACGATGAAGATCCTGAGAAAGGCGCGATCAAGATCGTCATGACTGGCTCTGCCAGTGATAAAGCATTGCTTCGCCCGCACATCTATCCGAAACAAGTGAAAAAGCGACTGGAAAAGCGCTTTAAAGACCCGAAAGATCCACTGCAAATTGTCATAGTGCGCGATATGTGGCTGACTGGTTTTGATGCGCCTTGTGTGCATACCCTGTATGTCGATAAACCGATGAAAGGCCACAACCTGATGCAGGCGATTGCGCGGGTAAACCGGGTATTCAAAGACAAACAAGGTGGCTTGGTTGTTGATTACATCGGCATTGCCAACGAACTGAAATCAGCCCTGAAAGAATACACAGCCAGTAATGGTCGCGGCAAACCAACGATCGATACCGCTGAAGCCTGGGCGGTGCTTGAGGAAAAACTTGATATCCTGCGCGGCCTGATGCATGGTTTTGACTACAGTGATTTTGAAGCCAGTAGCCACAAACTATTGGCCGGAGCAGCCAACCATATTCTTGGCCTGAAAGATGGCAAGAAGCGTTTTGCCGACAATGCCTTAGCCATGAGCAAAGCCTTTAGCTTGTGCTGTACCATGGATGAAGCCAAAGCAGTTCGTGAAGAAGTGGCGTTCCTGCAGGCGGTGAAAGTCATCCTCACTAAAAAAGATGTGTCGGATAAAAAACGCAGCGACGAAGAAAAAGACCTCGCCATCCGGCAAATTATTGGTCAGGCTATTGTGTCCGATCAGGTGGTCGATATCTTCGCTGCCGTCGGCCTCGATAAACCTAACATTGGCCTGCTCGATGATGATTTCTTAGCTGAAGTACAAAACCTACCTGAGAAAAACCTCGCGGTAGAACTACTGGAGCGGTTACTGGAAGGCGAAATTAAATCGCGTTTTTCCACCAACATCATCCAGCAGAAGAAATTCTCAGAGCTGCTCAGTAACGTTGTTACCCGCTACCAAAACCGCAGCATTGAAACTGCTCAGGTGATGGAAGAACTGGTCGAAATGGCCAAGAAGTTTAAAGAAGCCGCCAAACGTGGGGAAGAGCTTGGCCTTTCAGATGACGAAGTGAAGTTCTACGACGCCTTAGCCAACAACGAAGCGGCAGTACTGCAGCTTGGCGATGAAACGCTGAAGAAAATTGCCCACGAGCTCACCGATAACCTGCGTAAAAACATCACCATTGACTGGAGTAAACGCGAAAGCGTGCGCGCCAGTTTGCGGCTGATGGTGAAGCGCATATTGCGCAAGTACAAGTACCCGCCAGATATGGCCGACGAAGCTATTCAGCTGGTGCTGGCTCAGGCTGAGAGCCTTGGTGAAGAGTGGGGTTGAGCCTTCGGCTTGTAATTAGTGGGGATTACCTTGCAATAATTTATATATACCGTAGATACATTTTCATTTATTTATCTTAAAAAATTTCTAGAAGGAATTAAGAGTAAGTATATTTAAAGTCGATTCGATGATATAGATGGAAAGCTTGGTGTTGCTAAATAACATCATCTTTGCCTGATGGTTGCAACCTATGACACATTGCTAAAGTTCAAACATATGCAATATCAGACTCAGATAATAAAAGAGATATTCCTTGAAAAATATTTTGATATATTAGTGGGGTTAAATAGTTATTGTATTGGTTTTCTAGTTGCGAGGAATATTTGAAAGGCTTGATATCTAAATCTGACGTAGTACGTGCTTGTTTGCAGGGCGTTATTAATGCACAGAATGAATATTATGCTATGTCAGGAAGTTGGCTCGGGTGGGCACCTGAGTATTTTATCACTTCAAATATAGCGCAAAGTTTACATAAAACCCCTGGAAGTAAGTTCGTTACTATTGAAAATGGTGCTTATGACGCTTTGACGGATGCTGGAGCTGTTGGTCAGGGGGTGCTTCATAGTGATATTCGTTCAAATGGAAGATTTGATCTCTTATTGTGGTGGGCAAAAGGATCCCCAAGAGCAATTATTGAAGTCAAAAATAGAGTCATTAATAAAGCACAGTATGAAGCGGATCTGAGACGGATTACTGCCGTTCTGAGTAGAAAAAAACTGCAAACGACTATGAAATTTGGCTTGTTAGTCTTTTATACTGCTTGTGAACAGTCTAGGACAAAGACTGCATATGAAATTCTGAATCAACGGGCTAATCATATTGAATCTAATGCGAAAAGCATTGTAGGTAACCAGTTTAAGGTTGAATTCGAAAAAAGTGAGATCATAGAAGATGATATCTATGCGTGGTTCGCAGGGTGTAT
>CBIMJC010000192.1:0-7946 GCA_966244125.1 uncultured Rheinheimera sp. | reverse complement strand
AACAGCCGGAAGTTGTAGCGGCTAAACCTTTGCCTGAGCCTGTACGAAAACAGCCAGAAGTTGTAGCGGCTAAACCTTTGCCTGAGCCTGTACGAAAACAACCTGAAGCTGTAACAGTTAAACCCGTTCAGGTACCAGTTCAGCAGCCGGTTGCAATAAACACTGCAGAAACGAAGCCAGTACAACAAAACACAACCAATCTTGTGTCAGATGCGTTGGACCAGCAAAAAAGTACAGCCAATAAAGCGCTGCAGGCTGCTAAACAAGGGGAAGCCACAGGCTCAGTTAGCTGGAAAGAAAAGCAGCAGCAACTGGCGCTGGAGATCACTAAAGTGAAACCAGAAACCAAGCCTGAAATGGGCAGAAAAGTGAAAACCTTTGCTGATGGCAGCTCGTTGATTGATACCAACCCTGGCTGCTGGAAAGTGCCTCCGGCTGAATCCCGCAAAAACGCTATTTGGCTGTCAACCAGTGTGCCTTGTAAACGGGACACCACTGTTGAACAAATCGAGGCTATTCTGGAAAAACGTCGCAGTTACAGCCGGGATTAACCCGGCACATTATGCTCTGTTTGCTCTGTGACCGGGGCTGTCCAGTTTTTGGCATCCTGTAATAAAGACTGGATCCTGTCCTGCAATTCAAACAGCTCTGGCTCCAGTTGTTCGGTTTTTTTGCCTTTTTTAAGTTCAGTTTCAATCAATTCTGTCAGTTGTTTCAGTACCGGCAGACCTGTATAACAACTGGCCCCATGTAATTTATGAATATGTTGCAGCAGCTGTTCTGCATCCTGTTGTTGCATGGCCTGCTGAATAAGCGTCAGGCTTTCCGGCAAGGAATGCACCAGCATCCATAACATGTCCTTGGCCAAATCCAATTTGCCGCCTGCTCTTTGCAAAGCCAGCGTCCAGTCCAGCTGTTTGCTTTGCGGCAACTGGTTTTCGCTGACAGAAGCGGCCATAGCTTGCTGAAAATCGGGGCAACATTCGCGTAAGGTGTAATGCAGCAGTTTTTCATCCAGAGGTTTAGTTAAAAACTCACAAAAGCCTAAAGACAACAGCCGCTCTCTTTCACCTTCTAAGGCATGAGCTGTTACAGCGATAATAGGAGTGGCTTCGTTCAGTGAGCTTTGCTGGATACGCTGGCAAGCCTGAATACCGTCCATCACCGGCATATTAATATCCATAAAAATCAGATCGTAATGCTGCTGGTTGGCTTTTTGCCAGGCTTCGGCACCATTGCGGGCTGAATCCACTTGTTCCACCATTTCCGACAGCAGGGTATTAATCAGTTTTAAGTTGGCTTCGTTGTCGTCCACTGACAACACCCTTAAGCGGGCTTTGGGTTTGTCCTGCAGCGGGTTTTGTTCCGGAAAGTTTAAATAAGGCTGGGCCAGGGTCATCGCCAGTTTGCGATAGTGGGCTGGTTTGGACAATACGGCTTTGGCACCTGAAGCTTGCAATACTTCCCTTAAATTCGGTGACAAGGTATTGACCAGCAAATACAGTTGTTCGCTGTGCAGCTGCAATTGCTGTAATAACTCAATCACCTGATTGACCTGATTCAACGAAATAGAACGGCCGATCAGCGCCATATCAATCTGTGGCTGCAACGCTAAAGTCTGGGTCAGCTGGCTCATATTGCTGCAGCTGATAATGTTCATGCCCCAATGGTCCAGCTGGGCCAGCATAGCTTCACGCGAGTACTGCTGAGGCTCAAAATACAACACAGTTTTTTGCTTCAGTTCCGGCAGCGGCAAAGGTTCTGCAATGGATAAATGATGGCGTTTGCACAACAAGGTAAACCAGAAGGTTGAGCCTTCACCTGCTTTACTTTCGAAGCCAATTCTGCCACCCATAGCAGTCACCAGACGCTGCGAAATCACCAGGCCTAAACCTGTGCCACCATAACGCCGGCCTATGCTGTTGTCGGCCTGAGAAAAACCACCAAACAAACTTTTTTGTTGCTCTTCCTGAATACCAATGCCGGTATCCTGCACCGAAAACCGCAGTTGCCACTGTTCGTCCGGCATAGGGCGGCAACTGACCCGGATCACCACACTGCCTTGTTCGGTAAATTTAATGGCGTTACCGGCAATATTGGTCAGGATTTGATTAATGCGGATCGGGTCGGCAATTAAATCATCAGGGCAGCTGTTTTCAATCAGCAGCACCAGTTCCAGCTGCTTATCAAAGGCATTGGAGGCTAATAATTCCACTGAATCGTTGAGCAGATCACGTAACGAAAAAGGTTCAGGGTTAATCGGCATCCGGCCTTCTTCCAGCCGGGCGTAATCCAGTACGTCATTGACCAGGCTTAATAAGCTGTTGGCCGATTTCTGGATAGTGGCCAGATAATCCTGCTGGTTATGGGTCAGGTTGGTTTTTAACAACTGGCGGGCAAAACCAATAACGGCATTGAGTGGTGTGCGTAGCTCATGGCTCATTTTGGCAAGGAAATCGGATTTGCTGCGGTTATCTTCCATCGCCTTTTTACGCGACAGGTCCAGCTCAATATTCTGCATTTCCAGCTGTTCCATACTTTGTTGTAAGTCGCTGGTGGCCTGCTCAATACTTTGCTGCATTTCTTCATCATGGGTTTTCAGAGCTGTAGCCAGCGCATTAATACCGGTACGTAATTGTTCCAGCTCTCCCAAAAACGGCTGCTGTAACTGGCTCTGATACTGACCTTCCCGCAACTGGCCAATCACATCACTCATTTGCTGCAAAGGACTGCTGACTTTTCTAATCAGTCGCAAACTGCAATAAACACAGGCCGCCAGCCCAAGCAAAATGATGATCAGGCTGCTGAGTAATGAGGTTTGCTGCGCCAGCATTACTTTATCTTTGGCCACCTGTACCGAGATATAACCTAGCGGCTGGTCGGCCGGGTCCGTGCTGAAATCGGCCTGCTCCGGCAAAATAGGGGTGCGGATCACCAGCCAGTTGCCAAGGTCTGTGATGGTACTTTGCTGTGGAATAGCACTGTCTGGTGCGTACTTCAGCATGGCAAAGTCTTTGTGATAGTTGGTGGTGACAAAGAGCTCATGGTCGGCATTAAAAATGGCGATACTTTTCACCAGCGCTGAGTTTTTTCTGTGACTGACATCCAGCAAACGTTTGACGTCTTGTCTGCTGTTATGTAATAAGGCATGTTCGCTGGCAATAGCTAAAGGGACGGCAATGTTTTCCGCCTGTTCTTCCAGATACTGGGCCAAATCATGATAACGGGCATAGCTAAAATAACCCCCAAGGCATAAACTGACCAGCAAGGTCGGCACCAGGGTGGTCAATAAGACCCAATCTCTTAAACCAATTTTCGTCATCTGTAGCGCTGCTTGATAGAATAGTCCGGAGCGAATTTATAATGACACAAGGCTTATCAAAAGCCCACCACAGGTACTAAGTCCAGATGGTCAAAATTTATCAGGCTGCCAAAGGCACCAGAGATAAACCTCAACAGTTAAAACAAATCGAAATACAGATTGAACGTCTGGATCACGAAGCTCAGGGCATAGGCTTTGAGCAAAAGCGTATAGTTTTTGTCAGCGGTGCTTTGCCCGATGAACGGGTTAAAGTGCAGCTGACCGAACAAAAAGACAAATCGGCCAAAGGCAAAGTGGTCAAAGTGCTGCAGGCCTCGCCGTTGCGACAAGCCCCGTTTTGTAAGCATTTTGCTGATTGTGGTGGTTGTCAGTTGCAGTATCTGTCGGCTGAACAGCAGCTGGAATTGAAGCAACAAGGTGTGGATCAACTGATCCGCCATCAGACAGGTCTGGCGTCCTTACCCTGGCAAGCTCCGCTAAAAAGTGAAGGCCAGGGCTACAGACGCAAAGCCCGTATTGGCGTTTGGTTTGATAAAAAAACGCAGCAATTTACTGTAGGTTTTCGCAAAGCCAACGATAAGGTCATTACCCGGGTAGAGCAGTGTTTAGTGCTCAGCCCCGCTTTAGCGCCAATATTCAGCGTATTGCAACAGCAACTGCCAAAACTGCAACAAGGTTCGGCTATTACTCATGTTGAAGCTTTGGATGCAGAAGGTCAGGTGTATTTAATAGTGCGGCATATCCGGCCTTTACCAGTCCAGGATCAGCAGGCCTTGATTCAGGCCTGGCCTGAAGCCTTATGGATAGGCGAAGCAGAGCCTGAACTTTATCAGCATTGGCAAGTCGGAACTGCAGAACCCAGCTACGCTTTGCCGGATTTTGGCGTAAAGCTGCAGTTTTCTGCTGCTGATTTTATTCAGGTAAATCAAAGTATTAATCAGCAAATGGTGCAGCAGGCACTGGATTGGCTCAATCCACAACCTGACGAGCAGGTGTTAGAGCTGTATTGTGGTATAGGAAATTTCAGTCTGGCCTTAGCGCAGCGCGCCAAATGGGTGCATGGTCTGGAAGGTGTCACCACTATGGTGCAACGGGCAGAAGCCAATGCAAAGCTGAATGGCTTAACCAACCTGAGTTTTAGTCAGGCTGACTTGCATTTACCCTGGCCTAAAGCCGACTGGAATAAGCCAAAGTACCAAAAAGTGCTGCTCGACCCGGCCCGTGCCGGTGCTGTCGGCGCTGTGGAACAAATAGCAGGCTTAAGTCCGGCACAGATATTGTACGTGTCCTGCAATGCGGTTACTTTTGCCCGGGATGCAAAAGTTTTACTGGCTTGTGGCTATCAGCTGGATAAAATCAGTGTGATGGATATGTTTCCACAAACCAGCCATCTGGAGTTGATGGCGTTGTTTTACAGGAGAAAGTAACGAATGGTGACGGTAAGGCAATCACATAGCGCCGAATACCACCCAGGCGGCACTCAGAGCTGGTTAAGCGCATTAGGTTTACCTGAAGCCAAAATCAGTGCGCTGCTGGATGCCGAACTTTGGTTACATCAACAGAATTTGACCGATCAGGAACCCGAAGTACAAACGGGCTGGGAAATGGTCGAAATTCTGGCTGATTTGCGTATGGATAAAGATGCCTTAACTGCAGCCCTGTTATTTCCCTTAGTAGACGCCAAACTGATTGAACTGGAGCAAGTGGAAAGCAAGTTCTGTACAGCCGTGTTGAACATGCTAAACGCAGTGCGCCAGATGGAAGCCATTCGTTCTATTCCTGTTGGGCCAAACCAAAGCAGCAACCCACAACAAGCTGACAACCTGCGCCGTATGTTATTGGCTATGGTGGAAGATGTGCGGGCTGTTGTACTGAAGCTGGCGGCACAAATTTGTTACCTGCGCAGTGTAAAAAACGCTGATGAAGAAACCCGGGTGTTAGCGGCGAAAGAAACCAATGCGATTTTTGGCCCACTGGCGAACCGCTTAGGTATAGGCCAGATTAAATGGGAGCTGGAAGATTTAGCCTTCCGTTACCTGCATCCACAAACCTACAAACAAATTGCCAGTTTGCTGGAAGAAAAACGCTTAGACCGCGAACAGTATATGCAGGATTTTGTCGCCTCAGTGCGGCAAAAAATGCAGGACGCTGCTATTTCGGTTGAAGTGTACGGCCGGCCTAAACATATTTTCAGTATCTGGAAAAAGATGCAGAAAAAGCAGCTGGCTTTTGATCAGCTGTACGACATTCGTGCTGTGCGTATTGTGACCACCAAGGTGCAGGACTGTTACGCTGCTTTGGGTATAGTGCATACCTCATGGCGGCATCTGCCAAAAGAATTCGACGACTACATAGCCACGCCGAAACAAAACGGTTACCAGTCTATTCATACAGTGGTACTTGGCCCTGCTGGCCGCCCTGTTGAAATTCAAATCCGTACTCACCAGATGCACGACGATGCTGAGCTGGGTGTAGCGGCGCACTGGCGTTACAAAGAGGGTGCTGGCCATGCGGGTAAAGAAGGCCAGCTGGACGAAAAAATTGGCTGGTTGCGTAAACTGCTGGCCTGGCAGGAGGAGCTGGTCGACGGCTCGGATTTAGCCGAAGAGTTAAAAAATCAGGTCACCGAAGACAGGGTGTATGTCTTTACGCCGAAAGGCGATATTGTCGATTTACCATTGGGTTCTACGCCGCTGGATTTTGCTTATTATGTGCATTCCAATGTGGGCCACCGCTGCATTGGCGCCAAGATTTCCGGCCGTATAGTGCCTTTTACCTATCAGCTGAAAACCGGCGATCAAATAGAAATTTTAACAGGCCGCGAACCTAACCCAAGCCGCGACTGGTTAAACCCGAACTCAGGCTATTTAAAATCCAGCCGTGCCCGTTCCAAAGTGCAGTACTGGTTCCGCCTGCAGGACAGAGATAAAAACATAGCGGCTGGTAAAGAGCTGCTGGATACCGAACTGAACCGCCTGAATCTGACTATCGACAGTATTCCCAAAGTGCTGGCGCGTTTTAACGTCAATAGCATGGAAGAGTTACTGGCCGGTATTGGTGGCGGCGAAATTAAAGTCACCCAGGTGGTGCATTATGTGCAGAGTCAGTCTGGTAAATTACAGCAGCCAGAGATTGACCCGCGACTGATCAGCAAACCTATTTCCAACCAGCCCAAAAGCCATGTGGTGGTGCAGGGTGTAGGTAACTTATTAACTCATATGGCCGGTTGCTGCCAGCCGTTGCCGGGCGATGCCATTGTAGGTTACATCACCCAGGGCCGGGGTATTGCTGTGCACCGTGACGACTGTGAGCAGTTTAAAGTGTTGCAGGAAGCCCATCGCGAACGGGTGGTGGAAGCGACCTGGGGCGATAAATACGCTTCAGGTTATGAAGTCACTATTCGTATTGTGGCGCATGACCGCAATGGTTTATTACGGGATATCACCAGCATTCTGGCCAATGAAAAAGCCAACGTGCTGCGGATGAGCAGTAACTCGGATATTTCGCAGCAAACCGCCACTATCATCATGACGATGGAGCTGTATAACCTGGATTCACTGAACAAACTGCTGACCAAAGTCAGCCAGATTGATGATGTGATCGAAGCGAAACGGTTTCATTAATTTGCGAACTTAACAACTTATAGCGCCGGAGTTTAATGCTCCGGCCTCTGCAGGATCTACCGTGTCACAACCACTTCAACAATTACTCGCCATTATGGCCAGACTGCGCGACCCGCAAAACGGCTGCCCATGGGACAAAGAACAAACTTACCAGACCATAGTGCCTTATACGCTGGAAGAAGCTTATGAAGTGGCCGATGCGATAGCCCGCGAAGATTATGCTGAGCTAAAAGACGAGCTGGGCGACTTATTATTTCAGGTGGTGTTTTACGCCCAGATCGCCAAAGAAGAAGGCCGTTTTGAGTTTGACGACTGTGCTCAGGCCATTAACGACAAACTGATCCGCCGCCACCCTCATGTCTTTGCTGATATGAATTTAGACAGCAGCAAAGCCGTTTTGCAGAATTGGGAAGCGATCAAAACCACAGAACGCACCGCCTCTGGCAAAACCTCAGTTTTGGATAATATTCCGCTGGCGATGCCGGCCTTAAGCCGTGCCTACAAACTGCAAAAACGTTGTGCACAAGTGGGCTTTGACTGGCCTGATGTACAAGGCGCCTGGGATAAAGTACAGGAAGAAATTCAGGAAGTGGCCGAACTACCAGCTGGTGCAGCCGAACTGGAAGAAGAGTTAGGGGATTTAATGTTTGCGCTGGTGAATGTAGTGCGTAAACAAGGTTTTGACCCGGAAAAAGTACTGCGCCAGGCCAATCAAAAGTTTGAACGCCGTTTCCGGCAGGTGGAGCAGGCGTTGGTCGATCAAGGCTCCAGTCCGGCGCAAAGCAATTTGGGTGAAATGGACAGTTTGTGGGATATGGTGAAGCGGCAGGAAAAACTGGGCAAATCATAAACGTTTGCGTTGGACAGCGTAGGTCTGCTCGTAGTGCAGTCGTCGTACGACAATGAATTAAAAGAAATCTGATTATTTGCTTTAAAGCTTTCGCCTTTGGCGAGATACTTTCTTTTGCTTCGCCAAAAGAAAGTATCCAAAGAAAAGGCGA
>CBIMJC010000191.1:0-7956 GCA_966244125.1 uncultured Rheinheimera sp. | reverse complement strand
GCCTAATGCGCCAGTGACAGAAGTAGAGCTGAAGTCACCTATGCAGGTGTTGGCTCTGGCGACTAACAGCAGGGTAGAAGAAGAAGAGAAAGAAGCCCGCATTTGGTTTGAACGCTCAGAGTTTACCGGGGAGTTATTACCTTATCTGCAAAAAGCTGTGCAGGATTTTGGCACAGAGAAACAAATTGAGTTGAAACCACTGGCTGCCGATGCGCTGGCTTTGGAAACAGGTTGGGTCAGCCGTTTTGAAGAAGAAGGCTTCTGGTTCTGGAAAGAAATGGTCGAAAAAGAGCAAAGCCGTTTTTTGATCAAGTTTGAACCTAAAACCCATGGCCGGACTGTGGGTCTGCGTGTCCAGTTGCTGGAACACCGTTATGTTGACAATAACAAGCAGTTATCCGCCATAGCAAAGAAGCGCGAGGAAGTGTATTTCCTTAATCGTCTGGTCGATAAAGTGGCCACAGTAGAACTGGCGCAGATCAAACTGAAAAAAGCTCAGTCACGTCAAATTACACTGACTACAGGTTTTGACGCCGAAGGCAATGCTGCCATGCTGACAGGACAAGCTATAGATGCGGCCTGGTCGCAACTGGAGCTGATGTTCGAACAAAATGGTTTTGTTGTGAACGACTTAAACAGAACCAGCTACACCTTTTTCCTGAGTTACAAAGAGCCTGAATCAGGTTTCTGGGATGCGTTGTGGTCTGATGAAACCGCTATTCAAATCCCTCTGGCTGAAGGTGACTATCAGTTAGTGCTGGCGAAATCAGAGCTGGGGACCAGCCTGAGCTGGCGTGACAGCACAGGCAAGATTTTATCTGCCGATCAGGTTAATGCACTGCACCAGGCTCTGGTACAGATCATTAAGAAAGACAATATAGAGCTGTAACAGATCCTCTCTTGCAACAGCAGGTTTGGTTCTGCTGATGTAAGAAAGAGCAGCCACTGAAAAACCACCTGCGGGTGGTTTTTTTATGCCCTGGCTTTTGGTCGGTGAATTGCCTTAGCCAGTGCAGGATGAATAAAATAACGCTATGATTAGGCTCATTTTAATGA
Organism: uncultured Rheinheimera sp.; assembly: GCA_966244125.1. Taxonomy (GTDB): domain Bacteria; phylum Pseudomonadota; class Gammaproteobacteria; order Enterobacterales; family Alteromonadaceae; genus Pararheinheimera. The sequence goes on along the minus strand of CBIMJC010000191.1, from coordinate 6,900 downwards.
CAGTCGCAAGCTCAATTTAAGGACAACAGATGCTGGATGTGCAGGATTATCTGAAAATTTTTATCGGTATCATTGCTATCTTAAACCCGCTGGGTGCTTTGCCTATGTATCTGTCGCTGACTGCAGATCACAGTGATCAGGATAAAAAACAGGTCGCGATGACGGCCGCAAAAGCGGCCACTGTGATTTTATTGGTCACCTTGTTTTTTGGTGAGTTTATTCTTGGCTTTTTTGGTATTTCGGTGAATTCGTTCCGTGTTGGTGGTGGCATATTAATTCTGCTGATGGCCATTTCAATGTTAAATGCTCAGACCAGCGGTGCCAAAAGTACAGAAGCAGAACGGCTGGAAGCGGCACAAAAATCATCTATTGCGGTTGTGCCTTTGGCCATGCCAATGCTGGCCGGGCCAGGAGCTATCAGTTCTGTGATTTTGTATGCCAACAGAGCGGAAGGCTGGTTGCATTATTTAATTATTTCGGCAGAAATTGTGTTGGTTGGCATTCTTCTGGCGATCCTGATGCGCTTATCAGGTAAAATAGCCAACAGATTAGGACAAACCGGCATGAATATTATCACCAGGGTGATGGGGCTTATTCTCGCCGCTATCTCGATAGAATTTATCAGTCTGGGCCTCAAGGGGATTTTCCCTGTGCTGGCAGGTTAAAGGTTTTAGCAGGTTAAGGGCAAAAGATGCGATTACTTATTGCGGCGCTAAGTTTTATCTTGGGCGTCAGTACTGCACAGGCAAAACAATTGACAGACCTGTATCAGGCTGTAGTTCCGGCCGGCCAAAGCCAGAGTGCATGGCAACAACAGGCGCTGGCACAGGTGCTGGTCAAAGTCACAGTTAATCCGGCTGTGGTCGAACAGGCCGCTATCAAAGCTGAGCTGAAAAATGCTGGCAACTATATTAAAACTTTTGCCGCCGTCAGTTCAGAACAGGGGCCAGCGTTAAAAGTAGGGCTGGATGAACAGAAAGTACAACAGTTACTGAGCCAAAACCAAATTGCGATTTGGGGTGCAAGACGACCAGCCATAGTAGTGTGGCCTGTAGAACAAACCGCAGAAAGCCGCGTATTTATGCAAGGCGCCGCTCATCTGGTGTTAACTCAGCTGCAACAGCAGGCTTCGGCCATTGGTTTGCCGCTGGAGTTGCCTACTGCAAATGACAGTTTTGTGCCGCCTTTGTCGCAGGACGAGGTTTGGGCCGGTAACTGGTTGCTGATCGAACAGGCCAGTTTGCCCTTCAACGCCGATCAAAGCCTGATCTTATTGTTCGACCAGCCAGCTCCGGGGCAACACCGTCTGACCTGGCAAGGTTATGAGCAAGGACAACTGATCAGCAACGAGCTGACCGCAGCGTCCCAGCAGGAGTTAGCTTCGGCCTTTTTAACCAGCTTAACCACACAACTGGCCAGTAAATTCGCTGTGCAGCTGGGCAGTCAGCAAGGCCAAACTGAACTTGAAGTGGATATCGAAGGCTTAACCAATTTTGTTGATCAGGTCAAAGTGCAACAAATGCTCAGTGCTATGTTGTCGGTTAAACAAGTCACAGTGCTGGAACGTAAAGCTGATTTACTGAAATTTAAAGTACAACTGGCGGCAGACCGTGGTGCCTTTATTAACTCTCTGTCGTTGGAACGCAGGTTACAGTCGTTGCAAAACACAGAACCAGCCACCTCCGCATCTGAAATTCCCGTAGCTGCAGAAGGGACAGACGAACTTTTTGCAGAAATGGCCGCCGAAATGGCAACAGAGCCTGCGGGTGAGCCAGCTGCCACTGACACTGCTGTTTTGCGTTACAGGTATATTCCGAACTAATGACTCCGGTGCAATACACCCTGGCCGTAACACTGCCGGAAGATGAAACTCTTGATACCTTCTATGGGGCTGAAACCAGCCCTGTGGTGGGGTACATCAAACATTTTTTAACCAGCCCTTCGCAGCACCGCCTGCCTTTGTATTTATTTGGCGCCAGTGGCAGTGGCAAATCGCATTTACTCTACGCCGCTTGTGTGCAGGCGCAGGAGTTGGGCTTAACCAGTCAGTTGTTAAGTCTGGAAGATTTTAAGGCCTGGAGCCCACGTATATTGGATCAACTGGAAGAACTGGATCTGGTTTGTCTGGATAATATTCAGGCCATAGCCGGGGATATCAGCTGGCAAGTGGCAGTGTTTGATTTATACAACCGCATGACAGAGCAGGGCAAAGCCCTGATTATTGTCGCCGATCAGGCACCGACAGAACTGGGCATTACCCTGCCGGATCTGGTCTCCCGCCTGCAGGCCTGCACCAGTTTTCAGCTGCGGTTATTAGGTGATGAAGACAAACAAAAACTGCTGCAACAAAAAGCCCGGTTAAGAGGCATGGAACTGCCGGATGAAGTGGCACGGTTTTTACTCAATCGTCAGCAACGTGATATCCGTGAACTGGTACAAATTCTCGATTTACTGGATAAAGCCTCTATAGTGCATCAGCGCAAGCTGACCATTCCTTTTGTTAAAGACATGCTGAGCTTATCTCACTGATTTTCAGCTGTTCTTTCCTGTTCAAATAGAAAAAAAGCCTTATTTTACGCAAGCTCTGAGCATAAAACTGGTGTATTATTGCCACCTTTTTATACGACTTATCACCCCAACGACATGAAGACTGCAGCAGACCAGGCTGCAGTTTAACTTTCGACGGGAATTAACGCTGGTCTGAGGATAGCGATGAACTTAACCGCCATTTTAGAAGAAGCCTTACAGGCAGTCGCTGTAGCGAACGATATCAACGCGCTGGATGAAGTGCGTGTAGCCTTTATGGGCAAAAAAGGCAGCATCACTGAGTTGCTGAAATCTTTAGGTGCTATGGATCCGGAAACCCGCAAAACTGCAGGTCAACAGATCAATGACTTAAAACAGCAAGTACAGGATGCGTTAAATACGAAACGTGACCAGATGCAACAAGCTGAATTGGCAGAAAAACTGTCAAAAGAGCAGATTGATGTCACCCTGCCAGGCCGCGTGCTGGAAGCCGGTGGTTTGCATCCTGTCACCCGCACTATTCGCCGTATCGAAAGCTTTTTTGGTGAATTAGGTTTTGAAGTGAAACATGGCCCGGAAATCGAAGATGATTTCCATAACTTTGATGCGCTGAACATTCCGGCTCATCACCCGGCCCGTGCTGATCACGATACCTTTTATTTTAATCCGAAGCTGATGCTGCGTACTCAGACCTCTGGCGTGCAAATCCGCACCATGGAAACAGAACAGCCGCCGCTGCGCATTATTTCTCCGGGCCGTGTCTATCGTAACGATTATGATCAAACCCACACCCCTATGTTCCATCAGGTGGAAGGGTTGATGGTCGATAAAAACGTCAGCTTTACTGAACTCAAAGGTATTTTGCACGACTTCCTGAAAAACTTCTTTGAAGAAGATCTGCAAATCCGTTTCCGTCCTTCGTTTTTCCCTTTCACTGAACCTTCAGCTGAAGTGGACGTGATGGGCAAAAACGGCAAATGGCTGGAAGTATTGGGCTGCGGTATGGTGCACCCTAATGTATTACGTTCTGTTGGCATAGACCCTGAAGTGTACAGCGGTTTTGCTTTTGGTATGGGCGTTGAGCGTCTGACCATGTTGCGTTATGGCGTAACAGACCTTCGTTCATTCTTCGAAAACGATCTCCGTTTTTTAAAGCAGTTCAGATAAGCGGGAGCAGACAATGAAATTCAGTGAATCCTGGTTACGTGAGTGGGTCAACCCGCAGTTATCGACCAATGAGTTAGCAGAACAAATTTCGATGGCCGGTCTGGAAGTCGACGGCATAGAGCCTGTTGCAGGCCAGTTTAGTGGTGTGGTCGTCGGTCATGTGGTCGAATGTGGCCGTCATCCGGAAGCCGATAAATTACAGGTCACCAAAGTCGATATCGGCACAGGTGAATTATTAGATATCGTCTGTGGCGCAGCCAACTGCCGTCAGGGCTTAAAAGTAGCTGTAGCGACAGTAGGCGCTGTATTACCGGGCGATTTTAAAATTAAGGCGGCTAAATTACGTGGTCAGCCATCCAACGGTATGTTGTGTTCTTTATCTGAGCTGGGCATGGCCGAAAGTTCAGAAGGTATTATTGAACTGCCAGCCGACGCGCCGCTTGGACAAAACATCCGTCAGTACCTGACCTTAGACGACAACGCCATTGAAGTGGATTTAACACCAAACCGCGCTGACTGTTTAGGTTTAAAAGGTTTAGCCCGTGAAGTGGGTGTACTGAATAATCTGGACGTGAAACAACCTGAAATTGCCGCAGTAGCTGCAACAATCAGCGATGTCAAAGGCATTCAGTTGTCTGCACCACAGGCTTGTCCACGTTATTTAGGCCGTGTTATTCGTAACATCAACACAGCTGCTGTGACGCCGCTGTGGATGGTGGAAAAGTTACGCCGTTCTGGCATCCGGTCTATTGATGCAGTGGTGGATGTGACCAACTTCGTCTTGTTAGAGCTGGGTCACCCAATGCACGCTTTTGATTTAACCAAAATCGAAGGTGATATCGATGTGCGTCTGGCCAAAGAAGGTGAAAAGCTGGTTCTGCTCGACAGCAACGAAGTGAGCTTAAAAGCCAATACGCTGGTGATAGCCGATAGTCAAAAAGCCTTAGCCATGGCCGGTGTTTTTGGTGGTTTACACAGTGGTGTCACCAAAGACAGCAACGACATTTTCCTCGAAAGCGCCTTTTTCTCACCGGTAGAAATGGCTGGTATTGCCCGTCAATACGGTTTGCACACAGACGCTTCTCACCGTTATGAGCGTGGTGTTGACCCAGAACTGCAACGTACTGCGATGGAAAGAGCCACTGCTTTGCTGTTAGCTATTGTCGGCGGTGACGCTGGCCCTGTGGTGGAAGCTGTCTCAGAAGCGCACCTGCCAAAAGCGGCACAAATTAGCTTAACCCGCGCTAAGCTGGACCGTATTTTAGGTATTAGCATTGCAACAGACACAGTCACAGAAATTTTCCAGCGTTTGGGTATGCAAGTGGCAACCTCTGCTGATGCCTGGCAAGTGACAGTACCAAGCTACCGTTTTGATATTTCTATTCCGGAAGATTTAATCGAAGAAGTGGCACGGGTCTATGGCTACAACAATATTCCTAATGTAGCGCCGCAAGCAGCACTTGCAATGAGCAAACATCAGGAAAGCCGTATTTCCGTGCACGGCTTACGTGATCTGCTGGTCGCCCGGGGTTATCAGGAAGCTATTACCTATAGTTTTGTTGATCCAAAAGTGCAGGACGCCTTATTCCCAGGTCAGTCGGCGCTGGTACTGCCAAACCCAATTTCTGTCGATATGTCAGCGATGCGGTTAAATCTGTGGCCAGGTTTATTGCAGGCTGTGCAGTACAACCAGAACCGTCAGCAAAACCGCATTCGTTTGTTCGAATATGGCCTGAAGTTTATCCCGGATGCTAATGCAGAAGGTGGTGTACGTCAGGTGCCTGTGTTAGGTGGTGTCATTGTCGGAAGTTTCGGCAACGAACACTGGACTATCGCCGAACGGGCCGTTGATTTTTATGATGTAAAAGGCGATGTCGAGGCTCTGTTAAGCTGCACTTCAGCGACTGAGTGTTTTACTTTCAGCAAAGGTGAACACAGCGCCTTGCATCCGGGCCAGACTGCCCAGTTAAACCGGGATGGTAAAGCTGTAGGTGTGCTTGGTGCCTTGCATCCGGAAGCGGAACGTAAACTGGGTATAAAAGGCAAAGCCTTTTTATTTGAAGTAGAGCTGGAAGCATTTGGCGACAAACACATTGTTTTAGCTCAGGAAACTTCAAAATACCCTGCAAACCGTCGCGATTTAGCTATTGTTGTGAAATCTGATGTGCGTTTTTCAGATATCCTTGCTACTATTAGAAAAGTTGGCGGAAATCAATTAGTTGACCTAAAATTGTTTGACGTCTACACAGGGCAGGGTGTTGCTGAAGGCTCTAAGTCATTAGCTATAGCTTTAACCTTGCAGGACAAGGCGCGGACTCTTGAAGATAAAGATATCCAACAGGTTATCTCTTCTGTGGTCGAGGCGCTGAGCAAAGAGTTCAACGCAACGTTGAGGGATTAAGAATGGCGCTTACCAAAGCCGATTTAGCAGAACGTTTATTTACCAAGTTTGGCATCAGCAAGCGCGATGCAAAATTAATTGTCGAATCTTTTTTTGAAGAGATCCGAGTTGCTTTGGAAGCAGGCGACCAGGTAAAACTGTCAGGTTTTGGTAATTTCGACCTGCGTGTGAAAAACCAGAGACCGGGCCGTAACCCAAAAACAGGCGAAGATATTCCTATCTCTGCTCGTTGTGTAGTGACCTTCAGACCTGGCCAAAAGTTAAAAAGCAGAGTCGAAGTAGGTACTGCTAAAAAGTAACAAGCTAACTTCTGCCTCCTGATTAACATCAGTTTTTAGCTAAGCAGAATTAAAACCACAAAAGCAGTTGTCGCACTGATTTTGTGGTTTTTTATTTTGGGTATCCTCACTTCTGTCTTACTGAAAAGAACTGTCATCTGCCGCCCTGTAGTGGTGCACTGTTTATATTTGCTGCCGTTCTGCTCAATAATCCCTCAGCCCTCCATCCTTTCCCGGCTTGATTTCAATTTCCTTTATTCAATCAATAGGTTTTTGTTGTTTCAATAATATCAAATTTGTGAGACTAACGACTGGTTTGATGGGTGTAGTGGTTTGGGTGGTGTTTTGGTTGTTTTTTGTGGTTTCAGTTTTTTTATTTTTGAGGTTTTTGCAATTTATGATAAAACTGTCAGAAATGTCCCCGATATTTAAATTGAATAATGCGAAATCGTTGACTAGCTTTTGATACGGTCGTTTTAAATTTATGAAAGTAAGGATTACTCATGAACACTTATAAGTACAAGTTGT
>CBIMJC010000190.1:0-7974 GCA_966244125.1 uncultured Rheinheimera sp. | reverse complement strand
CAGGGGTTAGATAATGCATAAACGTAACGCACTTTCGCTTGCGATAGCGATGGCATGCGCTTTTTCTGCTGCGGCGCAGCAGGCTGAAGTGAAGAATTCCGCAACTACTCAATCTCAGGCCGTTGCCAATGAAACTGAACTTGAAGTCATTTCAGTTACGGCCACCAAACGCAAAACCAAACTGATGGAAACACCTGTGGCTATTTCAGCCCTGAGTGAAGCCCAGCTGCAACAAAGCGGCGTGAATAATGTGGTGGATATCGCCAATTTAGTGCCGGGTCTGGATATTGCTGTCTCCTCAGAGCAGGCGGCTCCTGTAATTACCATGCGTGGTATCCGTTCTACCAACATTACTGAACTGGGTGACCCTGCTGTAGGTGTGCACCTGGACGGTATTTATTCGCCACGTATGCAGGGCGCACTGGCGCTGATGTATGACGTAGAGCGGGTTGAAGCTTTACGTGGTCCGCAAGGTACTTTGTTTGGCCGTAACTCCACAGTCGGCAGCATTAACGTACTGACGGCCAAGCCTGATCTGAGCAGCAGCTTTGGTAATCTGAATACCGAGATGGGTAAATTTAATGCCAAAAGTGTCGGCGGCATGTTTAACCTGGCGGTGTCCGATGATTTTGCCGTGCGTTTTTCCGGCAAAGGCTTAAAACGTGATTCTTATGTCGAAGGCTATTGGGATCCAAACCAATACGACACCCGTTATTTGCCAGCTGGGGTGCTGGATGCTCCGGTTATTGCCGAAGGCTCCTATCAGGGCATAGGCCAAACCTTAACCCAGCGCGAAAACTGGTGGATAGATGCGGCAGGCACAGATCCTGAAGCGCAAAAAATCCGTGCTTTGACTGCGGCGGATAAAAGCGATTTCTACAATAACGCCAATGAGCACTCATTCCGCGTCAGCACCTTGTGGGAACCTGCTGCAGGTAATTTCTCCAACCATACGGTGTTCCAGTACTACAAAAACGACAGTGCCGGCTCTACCGACATGGTCAACTGCGAAAAATTACGTGGCAGACCTACAGAGTTTGGTGGCGACTGTTCCAACTTTTTACCAAGCGACAACACCTATCAGGCCGTGGTCAACGTGCCGGGTAAACTGGAGCTGGACATCACTTACCTGCGCAACACTTTAAACTATGAACTGACCGACGAGTTAGATCTGGTCTGGTTGGCAGGCTACGAAGATATGAAGCGCCAATCTGCTCAGGATATTGAGACTGGTCTGGATGTCTGGGATGGCGCTATGTTTTTCCTCGATGGCACAGGCGCACGTTCATATTCCACTGAGCTGCAATTGCAGTCGGATGAGCTGGGAGATTTAGTCTGGATCGCAGGCGTTAACCTGTTCCATGAAAAAACCTCTACTGTGGGTTATTACGACAACCCTATGGATGACAAGGCGTTTTGGGATCAACCCGACCGTTCTACCGACGCTTTGGCCGCTTTCGGTCAGGCGACCTACAACTTAACTTCTGATCTGCACCTGACCTTAGGTTACCGTTTCAGTGACGAAACCAAAGAAGACAAAGGTGGCCGTACTTTACGTTGTTCCAATGCCGATGGTTGTGCACCGGGCTGGTATAACCGCACAGTGTTGTCCGATCTGCCAACCAATGCCTTTGAAGATCCGTCTATCTATAAATCGTCTTTTGCCAATGACAACAAAGGCAGCTGGCGCAACCACGACTTCCGCTTAGGTCTGGATTATGATCTGACAGAGAACACTATGGTCTATGGTTATGTGGCCTCAGGCTTTAAAGCCGGTGGTATAGGCGACGTGTTTGAAGTGGTTAATGACAGAACAGGTCAGGTACAACGCATTGAAACCCAGTTTGACCCTGAACAGGTTGTCACCTATGAGCTGGGTACAAAAACCAGCTTGTTAGATAACTCACTGAACTTACAAGCCGTGTTTTTCTATACCGACTACACAGATATGCAGTATGCCTCAGTCGGTTCTGTTGGCACTGTGGAGCGTCTGGCTCCGGTCGAAAACCCGGATGGCAGCCCGGTGCTGGATGAAAACGGTCAGCCTGTGCTGGATTACCGCAATATGCCGGTGGTGGCGTACTACACCCAAAACGTACCAGGTTCAACCATTAAAGGCTTAGAGCTGGAATTTGACTGGAAACCGTACCCAAGTGGCCGTATCAATGGTTATGTCACTTACACGGATGCCGAGGTGACTGAAGACTGGATCACCAAGTGGGATTACGACCCTGAGTATCTGTTTGCTCTGTCTTATGAAGAGTCGATTGATCCGGAAAACGAAATGCTGATCACTAACCTCAAAGGCAATCAGCTGGCTATGGTGCCCAAATACACCGCCAACTTAAGTTACACCCATAGTGTTGATTTGGGCAGCTACGGTTTTATCCACGGCTGGTTTAATCTGAGTTGGAAAGATAAGTCCTACAACACCATCTGGAACGTCGACAGACATTTAGACGATATGGACTTTGCAGTGTCTGACGAAGCCGTTGCTTACATAGACGATCGCAGAGACGCTCATACCATAGCCAATGCTTCACTGAAATATGAGCCTGTTGGTCAGGCCTGGTTTGCTGAACTTTTTGTCAGCAACGCCACCAATGAAATAGTCCAGCAATGGAGTAACACCGGCAAAGGCTTCCCGAAAGGCAGTTTTAATATGCCAAGGTACTACGGGGTGCGTGCAGGCTTTAATTTCTAAGCTTAACTACCAGTGCAGAAACCGCTCCGTCTTACTGAGCGGTTTCTTTTTATCCGGCGCTTAACACCTGGCCTGGTGGGGCGTTGTGACCAGGTGAAGGAAAATGTTCATGATCGGTAAAAAGAGCAATAAAACTCTTATGAAAACTCTCCATAAAACGCAAACACTGGCGTTGCTGGGCTTAGCTCTGGCAACTGCGGCTTCTGCCACAGCAGCTGATACTCAGGCAAACAGCAAGGCCGAAGTAAAAACTGCAGCTGCAGCGGGGGCAGTGCAATGGCCTTATGTAAATACGGGTTTAAAACGCGACCCACAGCTGGAAAAACTGCTGGACCAGATCCTGGCCCGTATGACACTGCAGCAAAAAGTAGCGCAGATGATCCAGCCGGAAATTGGTTATTTGTCTTTGGCGCAAATGCGTAAATATGGCTTCGGCTCTTATCTGAACGGCGGTAATACAGCGCCTTATGGCAAAAAACGGGCTTCGGTTGAGGTCTGGCTGAAATACGCTGACGAAATGTATCAGGCCTCAGTGGATGCCAGTCAGGACGGCAGCCGGATCCCAACTATTTGGGGCACAGACGCTATGCATGGTCATAGCAATGTCTATGGCGCTACTTTGTTTCCGCACAATATTGGTTTGGGCGCGGCTAATGATCCTGAGCTTATTCACCGCATTGGGGTAGCTACAGCCAAAGAAGTCGCGGCTACAGGTATTGAATGGAGTTTTGCGCCAACTGTGGCTGTAGTGCGGGATGACCGCTGGGGCCGCACTTATGAAAGTTACTCTGAAGATCCGGCCATAGTGAAGGCTTATGCTGGCCAGATGGTGTCGGGTTTACAGGGCACTTTAGGTAAAGATTTTCTGCAGGGTTATGGCCGTATTGCGACCGCCAAACACTTTGTCGGCGATGGCGGCACTGAAAAAGGCATAGACCGTGGCGACACGCTCATCGACGAACAAGGCCTGCGCGATATTCATGCCGCAGGTTATATGACAGCTATTGAGGCTGGAGTGCAGTCTGTGATGGCGTCTTTTAACAGCTGGAATGGTGTGCGTTTGCATGGCCACAAGTACCTGCTGACCGATGTGCTGAAAAACCAAATGGGCTTTGACGGTTTTGTTGTCAGTGACTGGAACGCCCATAAATTTGTTGAAGGTTGTGATTTAGAGCAGTGCGCCGGAGCTATTAATGCCGGTGTGGACGTACTGATGGTACCTGAGCACTTCGAAGCTTTTTACCACAATACCATTCGTCAGGTAGAGCAGGGCATTATTCCGCAAGCTCGTATTGATGATGCGGTGCGTCGCTTTTTACGGGCGAAAATTCGTTGGGGTTTGTTATCCCGTGGTGAACCGTCCAGCCGGGTTGAGTCTGTGCAAAATGCGGTCTTTAACAGTCAGCAGCATAAAGACTTAGCCCGGGAAGCTGTGCGTAAATCTCTGGTGCTGCTGAAAAATAACCAGCAGATATTGCCTTTGTCACCAAAAAGCCGGGTGCTGGTGGCAGGCGATGGCGCAGATAACATCGCCAAACAGGCTGGTGGCTGGAGTGTGTCATGGCAGGGTACGGATAACACCAATGCCGATTTCCCTAATGCGACCTCTGTTTATCAGGGCATAGCTCAGCAGGTAAAAGCTGCTGGTGGTCAGGTTGAGCTGGCGGTGGATGGTGACTACAGCAAAAAGCCTGATGTAGCCCTGGTGGTGATAGGCGAAAGCCCTTATGCCGAATGGTTTGGCGATATTCAGCAGTTGGAATACCAGCATGGCGACAAGCGTGATTTAGCTTTAATTAAAAAGCTAAAACAACAGGGTATTCCTGTGGTGACTGTGTTTTTAACAGGCAGACCGCTGTGGACCAATAAAGAAATCAACGCCTCCGACGCTTTTGTCGTGGCCTGGTTGCCCGGCTCTGAAGGGCAGGGTGTGGCTGATGTACTACTGACAGATACAGAGGGCAAAGCCCGTTATGATTTTCAGGGTAAACTGAGTTTTTCCTGGCCTAAGTACGATCATCAGTTTGTGCTGAATAAAGGCGATGCGAACTACGACCCCTTGTTTGCTTATGGTTATGGCTTAACTTATGCCGATAAAAAGGAGCTGGGGCAATTTACAGAACAAGGCTCCAAAGTAGTTGCCGCTGGCAGTGATGATGGTATACAGCCACTTTTTGTCCGCAACTTAGCGGCGGATATGGCCTGGGTATTATCTGACAACAGCAATGGCAACAGTACTGGTAACAGCGATTCGCAAAACGCCACTTTAATCACCACACCTTATGGCCTGAGTGCCGATGGCAAAAGTCTGGCGATGCAATCGGTGAATTTGTCCTATCAGGAAGATGGTCGACAGCTGCGCTGGAATAGTGCAGAAAAAGCCTCGGCCAGCCTGCGTTACATCGAGCCTGTGGCAGGCAGCGACTTTAGCAAAGCCAAAGCCTTGCGTCTGAGCTTACGTCTGGACCAGCAAGTACCAGCAGAACTCAATCTGGGCGTGCTCTGTGATCAGCAAGGCCTGTGTCAGCGTGAGCTGTCGCTGGCGAAAGCTCTGGCACCATTAAAAGCCGGAGTATGGCATACTGTCGAAGTGGCGCTGGATTGTGTGGATAGATCCACAATCAAACAGGTATCAGATGCCCTGGTCTTCAGCTCCAGCGGACAACATAGCCTGGCCGTGGCTGAGATGGTGCTGACTGCTCAAAAGAGCACAGAAGCCGAAGCAGCAAAAGGCACAGTGCTGATCAGTTGTAGCAACTAAGGTGTTGGATCACAGCTAAAAACCCCAAAAGTGGTGTCGACAGCGGCGCCACTTTTTATTTCGAAGTGGAAAAACATGGTGTTGCAATCGTTAAGTCGTAATCAATTGTTCTGGCTTTGCCAGTGTGGCGGCTGGGCTGTGTATGCTTTATTAACCGCTTTGATGATTAAAATTCCCAGTCAGGAACCCTGGCAGGTGGCTTTGCCTCATCTGCTGCTGGATACCAGCTTTGGTTTTGTTTTAACTTTGCTGCTGCGGCACTGGTATGGTCGTATCAGTGTGCAGGAAAACCGTTTAAAAATTTTATGGCATCTGCTGGTGATCCTGTTGAGTTGCCTGGTCTGGACTCAATGGAAATGGCAGACGTTGCAGTGGCTGTATGGTCAGATTTGGCAGACTATGACCTGGATTGACTTTGGCACCTGGAACTCGGCTTCCTTAACCATGTTATTAACCTGGACTGCCTTGTATTACGCCTCCAAAGCCACCTTCGAAACCATGCAGCAGCGGCAAAAGGCCGCTGAGGCTATTCATCTGGCCAAAGAAGCCCAGCTAAAAATGCTGCGTTATCAGCTCAATCCGCATTTTATGTTTAACAGCATCAACGCCATTTGCACCTTAATTTTAAAACAGGACAATCAGCATGCGGTGTCCATGCTGGAAAAGCTTTGTGATTTGCTGCGTTACAGCCTGTACACAGACCCTTTGGCCAAAGTGACAGTGGCGGAAGAAATCCAGATTTTACAAACCTACTTTGACGTCGAGCAGTGCCGGTTCAGAAATAAACTGGAGTTGTCTGTTGTGGCGGATCAGGAGGTAAAAAACTGTCTGGTGCCTTCGTTATTGCTGCAACCTCTGGCAGAAAACGCGCTGAAACATGGCATGAAAATGTCGCAGCAAAGTTATGCTATTTCAGTCAGCTTCAGTCAACACAATGGCCAGTTGCTGATCCGTATGCTGGACAATGGCTGTGGTTTTAGCCCTCAGCCGGAAACCGGCTCTGGTGGTATAGGTTTGCACAATTGTGAAGAGCGGTTGGCGTTGATTTATCCAAACCAAAGCACCCTGAGTTTTGGTAACAGAGAACAAGAGGGCGCCTGGATCCAAATCAGCATTCCAAAAGAATTAGCAGGCGGGACAACAGCTTGAGCAGCCTGAATATGATCAAGACTCTGATCGTTGACGACGAGCCAGCCGCCATTGAGGGCTTGCGACTGAGGCTGGCGGCATTTCCTCAAATCCAGGTAACAGCTGAGGCCCATAGTGTTGCCGAAGCTATCGCTGTGATTGATGCTCAGACGCCGGATCTGATTTTTCTCGATATCGAAATGCCAGAGCAAACTGGTTTTGACCTTATTCGCCAGCTGCAGCCCGAACAGTGTCCGGCCATAGTTTTTGTCACGGCCTTTCACCAACATGCGGTCAAGGCTTTTGAAGTGCGCGCTTTGGATTATTTACTAAAGCCGGTTAAAGCAGAACGTTTAGCTGAAGCTATCGCCAGAGTCAGCGAACTTAGCGCCATTCGCGCCGACAAAGCGCAACTGCTCTCTGCTGTGGCCGAAATCACTCAGGCTGATAGCGCAAACCTTCGGCAAAATGCTGCGCAGAGCCCGGTGCAAAACAGCGAGACTGGCGTAGACACTGGGGCTAATGAATCACAATACTGCATAGAGCGGCAGAAACTGGTGATCCAGGACGGGCGCAACCCTATTCAGCTTATTCCTTATCAGGACATTATCTGGATAGACGCCGCAGGTGACTATATGTGTGTGCATACCCAAGCTGAAACCCATGTGATGCGGGCCCGGCTAAAAAGCCTGGTCGACGAGCGCCTGCCCGATGTGTTTGTTCGTATTCATAAATCGACCATAGTGAACCTGACCTATATCGAAAGTCTGCAACCGCTGAGTAACTCGGAATACACAGCAATTTTGGCGAATGGAAAGTCGCTTAAAGTGAGCCGCACTTATGCCAGAGCGCTAAGGCAGAGGTTGTTGGGGTAGGGGCTGCTGCTCTGTTGCCCCTTCCGGTGTAACTTTAATCTAACAATAAAATTACAGCTGACAACGCAGAGAAAATCGGCGAGCATGGAGTCTTACACGAACAGGGACTATTTCATGAACGTTAAACTGGCGTTTCATTACCTGAGTTACCTGCAGTACCCACTGATGTTGACCGCACTTTACTTTGCTTTTAGCCCCTATCTGGCAGGCTTTGCTGCACTAAAAGCCAATCCGTCTGTCATTTTTACCAGCCTCAATACAGCGCTGATTTTTATGGGCCTTGGTATCAGTTTCTCGTCCTTACAGGACACCACAAAAATGCAGAACAAGTTATCGCAAAACATCTGGCAAAACCCAGCCAAAGGCAAACTGATGATTATCCTGATGTGCCTGATGATCCTGCTGTTTCTGCTGCTGGGTTTAGTCGGCTACTTTTACAGCGCCCCTGATATTCTAAAGGACTTATCCGTCGGCACCATAGTGATGGCCCTTGGCATGTTCGGTTT
>CBIMJC010000189.1:0-7979 GCA_966244125.1 uncultured Rheinheimera sp. | reverse complement strand
CGCTGACACTGGTGTCACGAATACTGAAATCCCGGATATGCCCTTCGTAAATCACTGTATCTTCAGGATTTTCAATAGTCGGAATAGTCTGATTGGCCCAACCTTCAGGTTTTAAATCCTCATCGGCCAAATTAACAAACTGACTATAGCGGCCATTGGTGGCCAGACTGACTGAGTAAGGATCTGTTGCTTCAACAGTCTCAATTTTTTTGGTTGCAGGGTGATAAACCTTCACTTCAAACCGATAAAACTGGCGATCCAGACTGGCTTTAGTACCGCTGTAGCTCCAGATACCGGTAGCGGCATCCAGGGTCATCGCCTGAGTAGAGGTTAGTGTTTTGGCCGCGTTATACAGCTTTAACGAGACCTTCTGCGCTGTAGGCGCCCATACAGCCACTTTCACTGTTGAGCCTTCATAGCTGACACCTAAAGTAGCTTCATCCGCATCGGCATCCCCTTTGGTATAAAGGTCATCCAGCACTTTAGCAGCCTGCACATAGCTGGCTGCAGCAAGTTTGTTTTCTGCATCAAAAGCAGACAATACCAGTTGATTTTTCAGCACAGATTTTGCCTGTTCTGCCGTCATAGTGCTGCGATAAGCGGGCCAGTCAGCAAGATGTGGCACCATAGCTTTCTGTTGGTCAGTCAGTTGGGTTTCTTCCAGTGGCAGGATATCGCCGTTTAGCTTGTCGTCCGCATCAATCTCCAGATTGGCTGTGGCTGAATGATGTAACTGCACTTTGCTGGCGATGCTGCGATCGATATTCCAGACAAAAGTAGTGGCATCCAGCCAGTGCGCCGCTGAATTGGCAATAGAGACACCCAAAGCCAATAAAGGAAATTCAAACACTGAGTTCACACCAGAGAAAGTGAAATTCATCCGGGCAAATTTTTCATCTGATTTAGGGCCTAATGGCATCTTCTGATCACCACCACCCATTTCTTTACCGGCATCATCTGTGCCTTTGTGGATAATAAAGTTACCACAGGCACCTGCCACTCCGGCTACGCCGTCTTTTAACTCCAGTACCCAATAGGCCCCATAGTTGGGATCAACAGCTGTATGCACCAGACCATTGTCCCACGAAGCGGCTAATGAGCTGTCTTTGTAGGCAGAACAGGCGTCATTATTCCAGGTATGTAAGCGATAACCTTCATAGTTGCCGTCTGATCTCTTGTAAAACAACACCGCCTGGCCAGTTGCAGGGAAAAAGACAGGAGCAGGAGCGTTTGGATCCACCCCTACAATACAAGTCTCGTTTTTGGCATCCGGCACTGTAGGTGCTTTGCACTTAATAGGAGGAGGGTCAATACAGGCTGTCCCGGCCGCATTGGGAATTTGCGGCACATTACAGGTCAGCAGTTTGGTACCACCGTCCACGGAATCTTCACCACCACCGCCACAGGCGGCCAGTGTCAGCGCAGCCAACCCCAGCAGGGCCAGCTTTAAGCCAGTTGTTATCTGAAACATAAGTCGTGCTCCAATCAAATCTTGTTATGAGCACCCGTTCATCAGGGTGCTGAATTCATCACCCGGGGTCAGAACGTATAGTTCGCACCAACAAAGTACTGGCGGCCAAAAAACTGGATAGTGCCGGTATTAGTCTCTTCACCAAAATAACTTTTGGTCGGTTCGTCCGTCAGGTTGTTCACCTGAAACAACACACCAAAGTTATCGTTAATCTGGTAAGAGGCCTGGTAATCAATCACAGTTTCACCGTCGAAGTTCACCGTCTGGGCTTCAACAGCCACTTGTTCTGACACAAAATTGTCGCGATAACGCCCACTGATACGGGTTTCAAAACCTTCGTATTCCCAGAACAATGTGGCCGTCATGACGTTTTTCGATAATCCCGGTAAAGTGATATCTATGGTCTGAGCGCCTAAGCTGACCTGTTGCTGGATTTCACTTTCGGTATAGGAATAGCTGCCGCTAAAACCTAATCCCTGCCAGAACGAAGGTAAAAACTTAAAGACCTGGGTGTACGCAATTTCAGCACCGCGGATATAACCGCCTTTGTCGTTATTCACTGCAGTAGTGTAATTGCCCGGAGTGGTAGCCACCGGAGGTAAACCATCCGGATTGCCCGGTTCAGTACCTGGCACATAGTCCGGAATAGGGAAGCCGGCGGCAGCAAAATCGAAGTCTGTGATAGTGAAGGTATTGATAAAGGACTCTATGTCTTTATAAAACACTGCGGCGACAAAAGCACCGTCCGTTTCAGTGAAGTATTTCTCGTAAGAAATATCATACTGAGTGGCGTAAAACGGCTTTAAAAACGGACTATTGGAACTGGAACCATTCACCTGTCCCGTCAGCGCATCTATGGTGTAGCTGGTATTAGAGGCTAAGCGGTCAATAGGCGGCCGCGACATTACTTTTGCTGCTGCAAACCGAATTTGATCGCTGTCTGTTACGGCAAAATTCAGGTTCAGCTGTGGCAGATAATCTCTGTAGGTCTGGCCTATAATGCCCGGCTTATAGCGGGTGTTCACCAGACCTGCAGCATCGGTAATATTCTGTGCACCTAAAGTTGCGTCGCCGCCTACATCTGTTAAATCAGAAGCGTATTGGTCAGTTTCGACCATACGTACCCCTATGTTACCAGTGACCGGAACAGAGAAAATTTCTGTATCCAGATTGGCCATCACATAAGCAGCCATCACGTCTTCATAGACTTCGCCACTTTGTAGCACAGACCATGCAGTATCAGGACCACCAGGCACTCGCTGTGACGGCAGAATACCTGAGTTTCCCGTACCCCAGGTTTGTACCGGCTGCGGAATACCTTGTGGGAACCAGGCATTCAGCGCTTTATCCAAATCAATAGCCAGATAACTGGGGAAATGGGAGAAATTGCCGCTGAAGTTCACCACATCGACCATATCAGCAGTAAGACGCAGCGGCGGTTGTGAGCTTAAAAAAGCGCCGTCTGAGCCATACTCAAACACCTGACGATCATTGGAGTATTCGCGCTCTGAGTAACGTACCCCGGCTTCAACTGAGCTGATCAGCGGGTTGTCCAGCTGGTATTTACCGTCCAGTTTGTAGGCGTTGACTTCATCCGAGTTGATATAAGGATAAATACCATATTTGCTGACCATCACTCTGTCGATATCGGTAAAAGCAGCTTCCTGATTAAAACCCACATCAGGCAGGTTTAAACCATTCAGTAAATAACTGATCGACACATTGGTATCCAGCACCGGATTGGCCACTGTGGCGTCTTCTGCGACCAAAGACCACAACAGACCGTTTTTAAACACACTGTCCGCAGCAGAATGGGATACATCAAAGTTTAAAGTCAGCTCGTCTGTTGCTTCGAAATCGACATTAAAGCCAAAACTTTTTACTTCATCGTTGTCGGTGTTGTCATCATTGACCAGTTCCACTCTGGTATTGCCATTGGTTTTGCGGTTAAAAGTGCCGCCTATCACCAGATTGTCATTGATCACCGGATTGCCGATAGCAGCACCATCGCCTTCCAGTTTTACCCTGAACCCCCGGGCAAAAGCATCGGTATCAAATTTAGATAAAAAGGCATCAGCTTTGACTGTTAACTTGTCTGTTGGGATCCATTCGAGGGCCGCCATATAACCGTTACGGGTTTCTTCACCACCACGGTGCTGCATTTCAAAACCTTCGCTGATCAGCTCATTCGGCTCTGCTTCACTGATCCCGTCCACGTCAGCCTGTTTGTTATACGCCAGGCCTACAAACTGAGTTGACACGCTGGGTTGATACAAACGGGCAAAACCAAAAGCAACACCTAAGGTTTCTTCTAAAAACTTGCCCTGATAAGACAAACTGAAACGATCACCCGTTTCCTGACCATTAGGGATTTCATCGGCCCTGTCGTTGTACATGCCACGGGCATTGACAGTGAAATTATGAGTTTCTTTGGCTTTAAGCGGGCTGGCGGTTTTTAATTCCACTGTGCCGGCAACGCCCCCTTCAATCAGTGAAGCTTTCGGCGATTTATACACAGAAGCTGAAGAAATCAGCTCCGAAGGGTACTGATCAAACTCGATATTACGTTGCCCGCTGGTGGACACCTGCTCACGGCCATTTAAGGTAGAAAATACAAAACCACCGGCCATACCACGGATGTTAATTTCAGACGCCTGACCACCGGTACGGACTGCAGAAATACCGGGTAAGCGGGTTAATGCATCCGCCATCGAAACGTCAGGCAAAGCGCCTAAATCGTCTGCTGAAATGGATTCGACCACAGTGTCAGCAAAACGTTTGTCATTCAGTGATTTGATTAAACTGCTGGAGAAGCCTTTGACTTCAATGACTTCCACTTCTTCTTTGGTTTTGCTGGTGTTGGAGCCAGCACTGACTTGCTCTTCCTGTTGTGCCAGTTGCTGATTTGCCTCTTCTGCACTGATGCTGCAACTAAAACCCGCAGCAGCAATAGCAAGCGTCAGCAAACTATGTTTATAGTTTGACATGCCTCTTGTCCCCGATATGTATTGTTATGGACCATCCCTGTACAACACAATCAAAGGACGTCCTGGTTTTTATAAAGTGTTCAGTGAACAGTTATTAACCAGGCTGAAGCTACCTACAAGATGAATACGTATTCATGCCCATCTTGTTGTCACAATCTGGTGCGTTGGCGATATTTTGCCCAACAAAGGTGCAAGCCCAAGGCGGAAAGAAAGCTCGCAGGCAGAGCTGTGCAGCGACAGCAAGGCGCAGAGGCATACAGAGAACAAAAGTACTTCAAGTGACCCAAAAGAATGTGCCTGCACTAAAGTGGAGAGCATCAGAGGAAAGGCCACCGCAGTGGCCCTGAGGAGTGTGTTATACCCGGTACGAAGCCGCCTGCTGCTGTAATCTGCTGGCCAGTTGCGCCAAAGAACTGCTGGCATCCGCGCTATGGGTTGCACTGCGGGTCATTTCACCTATGCTGACGCTGAATTCACTGATATTTTTATTAATATCTTCCGCCACTATGGTTTGCTGCTCAGTCGCCGCAGATATCTGCACATTCATATCCACTATAGTGCCCACTGCAGATTTAATGTCTTCAAGCACCAGTCCTGCTTCCTGTGCATTGCTGACACTGGTACTGGCGTATTGGCCTGATTGTGCCATCGCCTGAACAGCCTCACGCGCCGAAGCCTGTAAAGTGTCAATCATAGCGCGAATAGATTCAGTGGCTTTTTGCGTATTGGTGGCTAAAGTACGGACTTCATCTGCAACAACTGCAAAACCGCGGCCTGCTTCACCGGCACGGGCCGCCTCAATGGCAGCGTTTAACGCCAGCAAATTAGTCTGGCCAGCTATGGTTTGGATCACCGCCAACACCTGGGTAATTTTTTCCGACTCACCGTTGAGTTGTTCAATCACCAGACTGGCGCCATTCACTACTTTGGACAATTCTTCAATAGAACTGACGTTCTGGATGACTTTTTGATACCCATGCTGGGTTTTCTGATCCACATCATTGGCTTGCTCTGAGGTGGCCAGAGCACTGTTCGCCACTTCCTGAATGGCCGCAGACATTTGATTGACTGCTGTCGCTATTAAATTCGCCTGCTGCTCCTGCTCAAAGGCAGTGCCACTGACCTGCTGGCTGATTTGACTCATCTGTTCTGAAGCAGCGGCCAGTTGTGACACTGCATCGCCTAACTCAGTAAAAAACTGATGCACACGACTGATGGTTTGATTAAAAGCCGCCGCAGTTACAGCAATTTCGTCCGAACCTGTGATTTGTGCCCGGACCCTTAAGTCGGATTTATCTCCAACCACAGAAATAGCCTGCTGCAGTTGGTTCAGAGGTTTATGAATAGAGCGGTAAATTAACCAGGATAATCCCCCCAGGCAAATAAACACCAACAACAGCGCTATGACAAAAAGTTGCAGGAAAAACTGATACTGCTCTGCGGCCGTAACTTTAAACTTTTCAGCTTCCTCCAACTGTACATCAATCAGGGCCGCCAAAGACGCGCTCAACGGATCGGCCAGTTGATACAATTCTGTATTAAAGTCTTTAGCACTGCGCTGTGCCAAAGAACCATCACTGATCTGGTCCTGATACTCCTGTAGCTTTTGCCGGAATACGGCCATTTGCTGTTTGGCCTTTTCGACCAGACTGGCTTCTTCCGTGGTTAACCTGGTGGCGAGATAGGTTTGCCATACCTGATCAGCCAATTGGCCCTGTTGTTGTAACTGTTGAACCGTTTCCGGGGCACTGATCAGCTCGCCACGGTATTTGTGCAACAGATCGACAGAAGTCACAGCATAGGCATCCGCCACTTGTTTAATTTGTTTCAGTGGCACCACACGATCTTCATAGATACTGGTGGCTCCGTCACTTAATACACCCATTTCCCTGACCGAAATCAAACTAATGGCAATTAACACCAGTAATGGCACACAAACCAACAGCAACAAGCGGATTTTTACCGACATTTGATTTAACATTGGGATGAACTCCTTAACAAATCAGCAACTTAGCTACTCTACTTTCTTATTGAGCATAGCTTAAAACTATAGAGTTCAAGAGATTAAGTCAAAATGCCTTTTGATTCAGTTGTTGCCTTTTGCCCGGCTTTTCTGGATCATCGGGCTAGCCCCTCAATTTAAAGAAAGGATTTTGCAATGAGTGATACTTTATTAGCCTCAGTGGCTGGTTTTCCTGAATTTATCAGCTTCTTTTTTCTGGCTATTTTATTAGTAGCTTTGTTTTGCCGTTTTTATACCTGGATCACCCCACACGACGAGCTGGCGTTAATCAAAGAAAACAACAGTGCAGCGGCCATAGCTTTTGCTGGTGCCTTAATTGGTTTTGCTTTGCCTTTATCCAGCGCTATTACTCACTCACTGTCTTTAGCTGATTGTGCCATTTGGGGCGCAATTGCCTTAGTAGTACAAGTGCTGACTTTTGCTGTAGTGCGTTTTGCTTTGAAACAACTGCCGGATCGTATCAATAAAGGCGAAGTGGCAGCTGGTGTGTTTTCTGCCGGTTGTTCTGTCGCTATAGGTTTGATCAACGCCGCCAGCATGACGTATTAATCTGCACCACCTTTTAAGGAGTCACTGATGAAACAAAAAGTGCTGAAACGCAGTAAAAAAGCCGCTTTAGTGTTAATGGTGCCTACGGCCACATTTTTAATGGCAGGTTGTGGTCAGGAAGAGTCCGTACAGACTGCAGCTTTTGAAACTGTTGACCAATGTGCCGCCTATTACAACCCTGAACAATGTAAAGCAGATTTAGGTCAGGCTTTGGCCATGCATGCGCAAGTTGCGCCTAAATACACCGACAAAGCCGCTTGTGAAACCGATTTTGGTGTTGGCCAGTGTGAAACTCAGGCTCAGGCCGCAGTTGCTGCAGGGACAGAGCAAGTGCCACCACAAGCGCAAGCCTCCAGCGGCGGCTTTTTTATGCCCATGATGATGGGCTTTTTAGCAGGCCAGATGCTGAACCGTTCAGGTTCACAGTTAAAACAACCTGTGCAGGCTCAGCCTTTGTATAAATCCAGGGATGATCGCAGCACCTTCCGTACAGCCAGCAATACACCAGTGGCTAAAGGTGTTGGGCCTACCTATATCAAGCCTTCGTCAGTGCAGCCTAAGCCTGCCGGTGTGGTCAATCGTGGTGGTTTTGGTGCTCAGGCGCAAAAACGTTCCAGCTCAGCCAGCAGTTTTGGTGGTTAAGCGCAGATGAAAAAAGTAGCTTGTGACGAGCGCCCTGGCTGGCGCTCTTACGCTGAATCTGTAGGTTTTGAGTTTCATACTTTTGATGGCGAGCCATATTGGGATGAAACCGGCTATTACCAGTTCAACCTGCGCCAGATTGAACAGGATTTAGAAGAGCCCACCGAAGAGCTGCATCAGATGGCTTTAGCTTTGGTCGACGACATCATTCGTGATGAAGAAAAGCTAAAGCAATTAGCCATACCTGAACAATTCTGGGATTTTGTCGCCAACTTGTATCGCCATCATTGCTCTCCTGCGTGTCCTT
>CBIMJC010000188.1:0-8012 GCA_966244125.1 uncultured Rheinheimera sp. | reverse complement strand
GTTGTCACCCAGCCAGGCGTGAAAACGGCCAAAGTTCACTTCTTTATCAAACTCATCACCGTGCAATAGCAGCAGCTTCTTGCCCAAAGCTGTGGTGTGGCAACCACGTAATTGCAATTTGATGCTGCCAAACTGACGACCAGCCCAGTGGCGGAATTCTTCGTCATGGTTGCCTGGTATATAAATCACTTCAGTGCCCTGATCGGCTTTGAGCAACAGGCTTTGGATCACCGCATTTTGTTCCGGACTCCAGCACACTTGTTTTTGCATAGCCCACAAATCAAGGATATCGCCCAGCAGGTAAATGGTGTCGGCTTTGGTCTGATTCAGGAAGTTCAGCAGATAGGTGGCCTGACAGTCTTTATTTCCTAAATGAATGTCAGACAAGAAGATGGTTCGACAATGCAGCATACAAAGCTCCTGCGAATTGTTGGCCTTGGTTCTTCAGGCTCAGGTAGAATGGGGTTACCCCATGTCAGAGATATGACGAAAACTTGAAGCTTTGGTGAACTGATGTCGATAGCCCTGGTGATCCCCGATCGTAAATTAGATTCGTTAGTTGAGAAGTTAAGTGCCTTATTGCCTGGCGTATTAATTCAGCAATGGCCGTATTTCAGCGCCCCTGAGCAGGTGCAGATGGCAGTGGTATGGAAGCAACCCCAAGGTTCGTTAGCGGAGTTAAGCAACCTGAAAAGCCTGCAGTCTTTTGGTGCCGGTGTGGACAGTATTGTGTCGGATCCAACTTTGCCTGACTTACCCTTAAGCCGTATTGTCGACCCTGCTTTGGCGTCTTCTATGGTGAATTATCTCTCTGGCATAGTGCTGCATTATCAACTGCGGCTGGATGTATTTCAGCGTCAGCAGCAACACAAGCTCTGGAAACCTAAAAGCCCACGCTTAATAAAGCATATTTGTGTATTGGGTTTAGGTGAGCTGGGGCAGGCGGCGGCGCAGTATTTTTTACAGCAGGGTTATCAGGTCAGTGGCTGGTCACGCAGTGTAAAACAGCTGGATGGTATTCAGAGTTACGCAGGTGAAGAAGGTTTTAAACAGGCCGTCTCTGATGCTGATTTGGTGATTTGTTTGTTGCCTCTGACACCTGATACCAACAACTTTTTAAATACAGAGCGTCTTAGTGCTTTTCAACCGGGGGCTATTCTCGTCAACGTAGCACGTGGCGCCATAGTCGATGACGCCGCATTGTTAGCGGCTTTGGATTCCGGTCAGTTACAGGCTGCTTGCCTGGATGTATTCCGTGAAGAGCCTTTGCCTGCCACTGATCCATACTGGCAGCATCCGGCTGTGCTGGTCACGCCTCATTGTTCTGCCGTGACTAATGTAGATACAGCTATTCATCAGATTGTTGAAAATTATCAACGTACACTAAATGGACTACCTTTAAAGCATCTGGTCAACAGGGAAAGAGGCTACTGATGGACAGTTTCCATATCGAAAAACACGGTCATGTTGCAGTGTTACAGCTGACAGCAGCTGAAAAACGTAATTTATTAACTCCTGACATTGCTGTGCAGATTGCAGCTGCAGTGCATCAACTTAGTCTGGACGATGAACTGAAAGTCTTGTGTGTGATGGGCACAGAGCGGGCTTTTTGTGCTGGTGCTGATTTAGCCGTATTACAACATGCAGTGGACGGTGATGGTTCTGAACTGAAACAATTGTATCAGGCTTTTAGTCAGGTGGCTGACTCTCCGTTGTTGACCATAGCTTTAGTGAATGGCCCTGCTGTCGGAGCTGGTATGAATCTGGCGATGGTCTGTGATATCCGGCTGGCCAGCAAAGAGGCCTGGTTTGACAGTCGTTTTTTTCAGCTGGCTTTGCATCCGGGCGGAGGCCATGGCTGGTTGTTGCCCCAGCTTATCGGCTGGCAACAAGCCATGGCGATGTTGTTTTGCGGTGAGCGTTTAACAGCAGAACAGGCCTGGCAATATGGTTTAGTCAAAGAAGTCCTGGCTGTTGATCAGCTCTTGCCACGGGCTTTAGCCATGACAGCTGATTTAGCCGCTGTGCCTACAACCTTAGTAAGACAGACTAAAAGTTCAATGCGTCAGTTGTTGCACTGCAAAGAGCATAGCCAGGCTGTAGAATTTGAATACCAGCAGCAATTTTATAGTTTGCAACAGGACGCCGCCCGTCAGGCAATAGCCGCTTTGCAGCAAAAGCTCGCCACAAAAGACTAAACACCGCCACCAAACAGGCTGGATCAGAGACGCATTGTGTGTCTCTGATTGTCTCTTTATCAGAAAATTGACTGTAAATGATTGTAAATCTTGTAACTAAACAACAAGTTGTCTACACTGGTTTTGGATTGATCAGGATCCACAAAAAAGCAAGAACAATAACAATATTTTTTAGTCTGAGGTTTTGTATGCGTAAAGCGTCCAGTCGCGGTTTTGGCTTTACTGCAATCGCCATTTTGGTGTTATTAATGGCATTGTCGGCTTTTTTAACAAAAGCTGAAGCTACACAAGTGACTCAAAGTTCACAAGGACAGCAGTCGGTCGATGGAATGAACTGATCAAAAGCCCCCACCTGGTGGGGGTTTTTGTTATTTTTTCTGATGCCGTTCGCGGTTTTCCCGTTTTTGCTCCGCATTTTTCTGCAACAACACATAAGTGGCTGCATATCCACCATGAGGTTTTAAGGCGGTATGGCAAGCCAGTACTTCTGGTATTTGTGGCAACCATTTAAAGCAGTAGCTTTTCAGAATAGCCGGATGAGGTTTACTGTCGCGTCCCATACCATGATGGATCAATAAAGTCCGGATACCCCGCTGATGACAATCTGCGATAAAACTGTATAAAGCAGCGCGGGCTTCCACCAGCGTCTTGCCTAACAGGTTCAGAGTGGCGTCCATCTGGTATTTACCCAGCCGCAGATTCTTGTAAACACCGTCCTGTACACCATCTTTTTTGTAGGCAATCACATCATCCGGAGCAACCAAATCGACATATTCCATTGAGAGGTAATTAGGATCGTATTCCATTTCCTGCTCTGCGGCTTTGCGCCGGGCCAACTGGGCCAGACTTGGGTTATGTTCTCCGTTCGGATCGGCCAGCGCATCGGCATTTAAACGTTTTACTCCAGCCATTTCCTGTAAAAATAAGTCCAGCTCTTCGTCATGCATATGTACTACTCCACCTTAAGCTGACTGTGAATTGTCGTATTATATACCTGCCCCATTTGAAGTCGCAGTATGGATCTGTGGGTTTTTCGCCAGTCGTTGATAATGACCTTTCATAGTCAAAAATAGTTTCTTTCAGACTCAATAATTTAGGTCTTTTCTGATACAAAAATCGATGTTAAATAACAAATATTTAACTTTTTAACTATAGTTAAAGTGAATTTCATTCCTGCAAGGAGAGCATCATGATCCCCGAACGGCTTTATGAAACTTTGCCTTATCTGTATGTTATCAGCGGTGCACAAACTGCTTTATGGTTACCCCATTGGACAGCTGCCTTATCCGGTGTTGTATTGATCTTTGTTGGTGCTGTGGTGTGGGTTATGCGCACCGATAAGCGTCGTAGTCCTTATGGCATTAAATTTAAAGAACAAGGGCTTTTGCCCTTCTGGTGTTATGAATTACAGCCTTTTATTTATCTGAGCAGTGGAGCGTTGTTATTTAATTATGCTGAAAGTTTTCTGATGTATCCCTCTGCAATGATTTTGCTGGTCTTGGGTATACAACTCTGGTTATGCCGGATCTGCTGGCGCCGGCACTCCTGATTCAGAGTTTGATGTCAGGGGCGCGAGGAAAACCAGAAGAGTGCAGCAGCGATAAAACCTTGCTGTTGGCGCAGCTGATATTTGGCACATTGTTCATTGCTTTGGCCCTCAAAACACAAATAGAGAGTTTGTTCTTCTTCGGCCAACAAGGCGCGTTGGTTAGTGTCTAAAATAATACCGGGTTTGCCAAACCAGCCCGGCATATAAACACTCTGTGTGGTTAACCCTGCGCTATGGTACTCAAGTAACTGAGGCTTAGGAGCTATCACAAAAGCTGCTAACAGAATAAAAGCCAGACCAAGCCAGAGTTTGATATTTTTTGCAGGAGAAGTGACAGCCTGTTGTTCAGTGTTAAGCCTGCTGGCTGAACCTGATACTGAACGCGCGACAGGAGCTGCAGCAGTGTTCTGGGGCTGAGTCAAAGGCTTTTTACTGCCCGCTTTTTTTAATAGTTTTTGTCGGTCGGCCTCACTTAAAAGCGAGGCCTTTTTGATTTGTCTGGTCATTAGTGACGTAAGTTAACTGAACTGTTGGCAACAGTTTCCGTCATGATGAGCCAGGCTTGCAAGTTTTGTTTTAATGAATCCGGCTCTATTTTGTCCAGCGTGTCGTTTGGCGTGTGGTGATAGTCAAAATAGTCGGTGCCATCTTGTGACAAAGCTACCACTGGTACACCGGCCTGGGCTAACACAGACACATCAGGACCGCCGTAGGTGGTATTGCCACCTAAAGCAATATCCAGATGAGCCAGTTTTTGCTGTAACTCTTTGGCAAAAGGCAGGGCTTTGTCACCAAAGCGGCTTTCAATTTGCCAGATGCGGCCTGCGCCAAAATCAGATTCTGCTGCTAACACATGTTTGGCTAAATCTTTGTGATGTTTGGCTGCATAAGCTCTGGCACCTAACAGTCCACCTTCTTCGTTGCCATATAACACAACACGGATAGTACGTTTAGGTCTGGCTTTTTGTTTAATTAAAGCACCGGTCGCCATAGCTAAAGCCACTCCTGCACCATCATCCAAAGCCCCTGTGCCCTGATCCCAGGAATCCAGATGACCACTGATCAGCACAATTTCTTCTGGTTTTTCAGTCCCGGTAATTTCAGCTATGACGTTGTGGCTGGTGGCAGTGTGCAGTTGGTTTTCCATTTGTAGTTTTAATTCTACTTTGGGTGAAATTTTCAGCATCTTTTCCAGGTTCTGTGCATCAGGCACAGAGATAGCGACGGCCGGAATTTTGCTGATAGTCTCGTCGTATTTCATGGTTCCGGTATGCGCAAATCTGTTGTTGCTGGTCCCCACAGAACGAATCACTATAGCCACGGCTCCCAGCTTTGCCGCTTCGACTGCACCACGGGAGCGGGCTGCGACCACCTGACCATAAAAAGAGCCCGATTTGTCTTTGGCCATTGGCTTATTAATAAAAACAATTTTACCTTTTACAGCAGCTGCATCGGCTTTTTCCAGAGCTTCAATACTGTCAAACATCACTACAGAGGCGGTAATGCCTGCGGCTGGTGTGCCGACAGAACCACCTAAGGAAGTTAAAACAAAAGGCTGAGCAAAAGGGGATACCACTTCAAGGCTGGCCTGACCCCGGGTCCAGCCCGGCATCTCAAACTCTTCAGTCCATACTTTGTCATAACCCAGTTGTTTTAAATTGGTCACAGCCCATTGTACGGCACGACGGTCAGCTTCGCTGCCTGCAATACGTGGCCCCACTTCAACTGTGAGTGACTCTACCAGCTTGTAGGCTAAATCCTGATCCAAAGAAACCTGAGTTGTTGCAGCCCAGGCTGCCGGCGCGAATAAAGCGCCTGAAATAATCTTTTGCCAAAATTTCATCTGTGTTATGCACCCTGTATTGTTATAGTCCGGTCAATGTAGCACGCCAGAACAGTGACTTATCTTTGTATTGCGACCAAAAGCTCAGGCTGACAGTTGGTTGTGTGTCCGGAATTGTTCATTCTTTATTTTCTTTTGGTACAAGTCTCCCATTGGGTTGCTATGAGTCAGGTACAGCCTGAAACACGATAGATGAGAATAGATCGTATTGTTTCAGCCTGCAGCGCAGCGGCATAATGTTGTTTTTAGATCAAAGAAGCAACAAAATGAAATTGGAAGAAATGCTGAAGAATTCGGCGCAGGCAGCCAAGCTGCTGAAGGCGGTTTCCAATGAACGCCGCTTGCTGATTTTGTGTTATTTGTTGGAGTCTGAGTTATCAGTCACCGAAATGAACGAAAAGTTGGGTTTAAGTCAATCGGCTCTATCTCAGCACTTAGCTGTGCTCAGACGACAAAAACTGGTGAAAACCCGCAAGGAAGCTCAAACTGTGTTTTATCGTATTCACAGTGATGAGGCTGTTGCTTTGATTGGATTGCTACATAAGCTTTATTGTGAGAAAAAGTAGTAGCCCAGGTTGATAC
Organism: uncultured Rheinheimera sp.; assembly: GCA_966244125.1. GTDB lineage: Bacteria > Pseudomonadota > Gammaproteobacteria > Enterobacterales > Alteromonadaceae > Pararheinheimera. Next base: position 1,840 of record CBIMJC010000188.1, on the reverse strand, counting down.
TTAGTAGTGCCAGGGATGGCGTGAAGACTAATGTGCAGAAAGAGAAGCTGAAGTCAGCTGAAACCAGAAATAAAAAAACCACCTCGCGGTGGTTTTTTTATTGCACTGTCACAATAAGCTGCTGCAAGCAACAGCCTACTGAAATTAAGCAGCTTTAGTAGCTAAAGCTTTAACGTGTGCATTTAAGCGTGACTTATGACGGGCAGCTTTGTTCTTATGGATCAGACCTTTGTCTGCCATACGATCCAAAATTGGAACCATCTTTTTGAACGCTTCTTGTGAAGCAGCTAAGTCAGCAGTTAACACTGCAGCGTATGTTTTCTTCATGAAAGTACGCATCATTGAGCGCTGACTTGCGTTTTGCTGACGACGCTTTTCTGATTGAATAGCGCGCTTCTTAGCAGACTTAATGTTAGCCAAGGTAACACTCCTAAAAACTAAACCGGGACCTTTAAAGGCCGCATAATATGCCTATTTTGTAGGCCCTTGTCAAATGCTTTCCTTGACAGATTGCAGAATAAAATCAGCCCTTGGCTGGTAATCCACTCTGACTCGGGTGAAAATAGCAGAAATGTCGTTGCAGGAGCAGTCTGTGTCAGGAAAATTATTAAAATCAGGCATGATCGTAAGCTTTATGACCCTTATTTCACGGGTGCTGGGCTTAATCCGTGATGTGATAGTTGCCAATGTCTTAGGCGCAGGGGCTATGGCCGATGTCTTTTTTATGGCCAACCGTATTCCTAATTTTTTACGACGTTTATTTGCTGAAGGGGCATTTTCACAGGCTTTTGTGCCTGTACTGGCTGAAGTAAAAGAAAAACATGGCGATGATGCAGTGCGGGAGCTGATCGCCAAAGCGGCTGGGACTTTGGGCCTCATTGTCACAGGGGTCACTTTGCTGGCTGTGATAGGTTCACCTGTGTTGATGATGTTATTTGGCGCCGGCTGGTTTAATGCCTATTTAGAAGGGGCACCAGAGGGCGATAAATACCTGCAGGCCAGTTTCCTGTTGAAAATCACTTTTCCTTACTTATGGTTTATCACCTTTGTCGCTTTATCCGGCGCTGTGCTGAACACTTACAACAAATTTGCGGTCGCGGCTTTTACCCCGGTCTTTTTAAATATCGCCATGATAGGGGCCGCTATTTATCTGGCGCCACAAATGCAAAACCCGGCTGAAGCTGTGGCCTGGGGGGTGTTTTTAGGTGGTTTAATTCAGTTTTTATTCCAGTTGCCGTTTTTAGCCAAAGCCGGATTATTGGTGCTGCCACGTTGGGGCTGGAAAGACCCTCATGTCACTAAAATCCGCACTTTAATGATCCCGGCATTATTTGGTGTCTCTGTCAGTCAGATTAACCTGTTGCTGGATGCCATTATCGCGTCCTTTTTAGTCACTGGTGCGGTCAGCTGGTTGTATTACTCTGACCGTTTACTGGAATTTCCATTAGGTTTATTTGGGATTGCGATTGCTACTGTGATTTTGCCTGGCTTATCCCGTCATTATGCAGCGGCCAGCGAAGCAGCTTTTAAATACACCCTGGACTGGGCTGTACGTTTTATTTGCCTGTTTGGTATTCCATCCATGATGGGGCTAATAGTACTGGCTGAACCTATCATCGCCTCTGTATTTATGCGGGGGGAATTCACCGCCGACGACGTGGTAAAAACCTCACACAGTCTGATTGCGTACAACACGGGTTTAGTGGCGCTGATGCTGATTAAAGTACTGGCCCCGGCTTTTTATGCGCGGCAGGATATAAAAACGCCGGTGCGGATTGCCATTATTGCGATGGTGGCGAATATGGTGTTTAACCTGATGCTGGCACCTTTTTTAAGTTAT
>CBIMJC010000187.1:0-8054 GCA_966244125.1 uncultured Rheinheimera sp. | reverse complement strand
AATGGCTGCCCAATGTATGCAACACAATCAGCTGCTTAGGCTGATTTTGTTTTAATACCCGCTCAAAAGCAGGTAACAGAATGTCATCGTAAAAACCTGCTGTTTTGTACCCCACCGGATTTAAATACTGTACCTGATCCGCTTCACTGGCATGCAAGGCAATAGAAGAATCATGCACACCTAAAGGGCTTTGCGTCGACAGCCAGGCCGTGCTGAAGCCCGCTTCTTTAAAAGCTGCAACCAGCGAGCTTTCGGTCGGGAAATAACGTTGGTCCGTGGCAGCTTTGCGCGACAGGATCACAGGCACAGACATACGGGTCCAGGCCCATGGGCTGACCATATCGGTAAAACTAATCAGGTTTTTAGTACCAGCCAGACGTGGAGTGGTAGCCCTGTTATAGCCATTAAGCTGCAGACGATCCGGCCTTAGGGTTTCCCCTATCACCAACACATACACCTGGCGCTGAGCCGGCACATCCGCCTGACGGGCAGAAAATCTGAACTGGGCTGTCGATTCAGCTATATCGGCAACCGCTTGTTTTTGCTTCACAAATTCATTAACCGCTATCAACATATTCAGCGGATAGGTGGCATGAAACTTCTCATAGCTGTAGGGCAAAGGTCGTTGCACAAAAACATTTTCTTCCGGATTAGCCCTTTGTCTGGCTTTATTAATTTGCTGATACTGCCACTCATTCCAGCTCAGGCTGGCCAGCACTCCCAGACAAATCAGCCAGACCACAGGACGCAAGCCCCGCTCCCAACGCCAGTTTCGCTGCCAGGCACTGCGCACCAGATACCACCAGAGTCCGAGAATAGCCACTACAGCCAGGGCTAAAAATAGTCCTATGCCCGTCAGATAACCCAAAGCTTCGTTCAGATCGGTTTCTGCCACTATGGCGATGGCATGTGCATCGGTATTTTTTTGATAAGTTAAAAGGTAAAACACTTCCTGCGGCACCAGCAGAGCTGCAGGCAACAACAGGACCAGACCTGGCCATAAGGAGCGGAACAAAGACAACAGCAGCATATAACACCAGACAGCGGCAATAAGCTTCCATTGCAGATAAGGAACCAAATCCTGCTCTGGCCATTGCACCAGCACAGGAGATAACAACAATACGCCAAACAGAACTAACGCAACAGCACGGCACAACGACTGCAACAACGACTGGTCCACCAAAAAAGCCTCCTGGCTCAAAAATCTAAACATATTTGGTCTGAAAAAATGGGATTCTGAGCGCATTCTATAGTTTTTACCAGTACTGCCTACAGAATAATATGGAGGCCTGACGCGGTATTGATTCTATTCTTCAGCCAACAACGCAAATAACTCGGCCCTGTTGCGGCCATTACGTTTCGCCATATAAAGCGCCGAATCAGCCTGCAAATACAGCTCTTCGAAGTTACTTTCGCCGTGAGTTAACGCTATGCCGATAGAAGTGGTGACACATAATTCAGCACTACCGGCTTTTATCGGGAAATCTGCCAGAATCACCCTTATCCGCTCAGCCACATGCATAGCAATAGCAGGCTCGGTTTCAGATAAAAATACCGCAAACTCTTCGCCGCCAATACGGCCAAAAATATCGTATTCACGCAGCGCTTTTTTGATCCTGTTGGCTGTGGCTTTTAGTACTTCATCCCCGGCCTGATGGCCGTAAGTGTCGTTGACTGATTTAAAAAAATCTAAATCCAGCAGCAATAAAGCCGCAGGTTGATCCATACGCTGGCAACGAGCCAGTTCAGCTTCCACTGAATCAACAAAACAACGGCGATTGGCCACTTTGGTCAGCTCGTCCGTTAAAGCCAATTCGCTTAAGGTTGCGACTTTGCTATGCAGCTGATGTTCCAACACTTTTTGTTTGGTAATTTCTTTAGCCTGGATCAGCATTTCACCTGAAGGCAGAATTTGTTCGGACATTAAAAACCAGCGGCCATCCAGTAAATCCACTTCAAAGAGCCGGAATGGATTCTGTCTCCGAAGTTGATGCGCTTGCGACAACCACTGCTCAATATCATCCGCCTCAATCCGGATCCCCTTACGCTCGACAAAAGCCAACCGCATCAGGTCGTCAAAAGAGATCCCCTGCATTTTGCGCTGATCCTGATAAAAAATGTCGCAGAAAGCCTGATTGCAGCCCAGCATCTTGTCATCTGCAGTTAAAACGGCATAACCGTCATTACACACATCTATGAATTCGAGTAGCTTTTGCTGAAATTTCTGCTGAGAAAATGACATAACAACCTCAAGCGGAAAGTGTATGGTTAAACACTAGCAGAGGGGTTAAAGAGTGCCAAAGAAGATGATAAAACTTTAGTTTGATCAGGAATTTAATGAAAAAGGGGACTGGCGTAGTCCCCTTGTGTTAACACTATTCTGGTCTTTTACCAGGCCAGGCAGCCAGCACAGTTTCCGCTACCTGCTTTAATTCAGCGCAGTTTGCACCACTGGTGGCCTGTATCGCCATGCCCTGCAATACAGCCCCTATATAGCGGGCTAAAGCGGCAGGATCAGCATCAGCAGGCAAGTCACCTTCGTTTTTCGCCTTTTGCAAACGTTCACACAAAGCCACTTCGCCAGCTCTGCGTTTCATAATCAGTGCTTCTTTGACAAAAGCCGCCGACTCACTGCAGGCTAAAGCGCCCTGCACTATGACACAACCAGGTGGGTTCTGCGGGTCAGCATTGGCGCTGGCCGCACCACAGAGCATATGTTTAACCACTTCATAAGAGCTTTCTTTTTCCAGAGCAGGATAAAAAAATGCACAAGGACGGTTTTCATACAGCTCAATAGCTTTTAAAAACAGCTGTTCTTTATTACCAAAAGCCGCATACAAACTGGGTTTGTTGATGCCCATGGCTTCACATAAATCAGGCAAGGATGCGCCTTCGTAGCCTTTACGCCAGAAGACTTCCAATGCCTTTTGCAAGGCCTTTTCCATGTCAAAAGCGCGCGGGCGTCCCACTGTTGGCGCTGGTGTAACCGCTGTAGCTGACATTTCAGACTCCGGATTAAAAACGATGCACTAGCTTAAACTGCTTGGTAGCACATGTCCAGCAAGGAATATTTACCAAACGGTACAATAATGGTGTAGAATAGCAACTTATCTTGACAGACCAGTTGCTTAGCCTGCTTTGGACTTTTTTATCGTGAAATAGTTTTAGGCAATCTACAGCGGTTTTTAGATATTCAGCAAAAACAAGGTCCGCCTTATCCTGCATTCAGGTTAACAGCCCTTCCCGCAGTAGCTCCTGCTAACCCACTAACTTCGGCTTATAACCAAAGTTTTTTTGTTAAGTTCTAAAGATTCTATATTTATTTACCGGTCGGTACAAAATAATGATTGACTCCTGTCCGGACTTCTATATATTTACCGACCAGTACAAAACTAACAGATGAAACTAGTTTGTACAACAAAAGTTGAAACCTATCTATATCGATCGAACTGAATGAGGAAAATGTCATGAGCAGCAACAGCACTATTCGTACCTTTGTCTTGGGAAGCATCGCCGCCTTAGTGTTATCCGCTTGTGGCAGTCCTGAAGCCGCAGCACCGGGCGCTATGGCAGCACCGGAAATTAACGTGGCTACAGTAGTACAGGAAAAAATCACTGAGTGGGATGAGTTCACCGGCCGCTTGCAGGCGCCTGAAACTGTCACCCTGGTGCCACGGGTATCAGGTTACATCGAACAAGTATTTTTTACTGAAGGTGCTTTAGTCAAACAAGGCGACCTGTTATTCCAGATTGACGAACGCCCTTTTGCCGCAGAAGTCGCACGCTTAAAAGCAGAACTGAGCAACGCTGAAACGGCGCAGAAACTGGCCGATAACGATTACCGCCGTGCCGCAGCGCTGAAAAAACAACGTGCTATCTCTGAAGAAGTATTGGACACCCGTTTAAGTCGCAAACTGCAATCCGCAGCGACTGTGGCTTCTGTCAAAGCCGCTTTGCAACGTGCTGAACTGGACTTGTCCTTCACCCAGGTCAAAGCACCTATTTCAGGCCGGGTATCTTATGCGCAAATCACAGCAGGTAACTTTGTGCAGGCTGGCAGCAGTCAACTGACGACTTTAGTCAGCACCAGCAAAATGTACGCCTACTTTGATGCCGATGAACAAACCTATCTGAAGTATGTGCAACTGGCTGCTGCAGGCAACAGAGCAGAACAACGCACCGCCCATAATACGGTGTATATGGCTTTGGCCGGTGACAGTGACTTTGGTTATGTCGGCAGCATCGACTTTATCGACAACAGCATCAATGCGCAGACCGGTACCATCCGTGCCCGCGCTACCTTTGAAAACGTTGATAACAAATTAATTCCGGGTTTATTCGCCCGTTTAAAACTGGTCGGCAGCAGTGCTTATCAGGGCATTTTGATCGACGACAAAGCCATAGGCACAGACTTAAGCAATAAGTATGTACTGGTGGTGAACAACGAAAACCAACTGGAATACCGCCCTGTGACCTTAGGCGAAAAAGTCAATGGTCTGCGCATTATCAGCAAAGGTTTAAATGCTCAAGACCGTATTGTGGTCAATGGCCTGCAACGTGTACGCCCTGCCATGACTATCCAGCCTAAATTGGTCGAGATGGCAACCACAGAGCAGTTAACCAGCCTGAGGACTGAACAACAGCAGTTAGAGCAGGACAGCAAGCAGGAATTAACAGCTGCTGCTGACCAGGCAGAAGTTGTAAACCAGACAGCTAATCAGGGTTAAGGAACGGATATGTTATCGCAATTTTTTATCAAAAGACCTATTTTTGCCGCTGTGCTGTCGCTGCTGATTTTTATCGGCGGCGCCATAGCCGTCTGGCAACTCCCTATTACAGAGTATCCTGAAGTCGTACCTCCGACCGTCGTAGTCACAGCCAACTATCCGGGTGCGAACCCTAAAGTGATAGCCGACACTGTGGCCTCACCTTTGGAGCAGGAAATTAACGGTGTGGAGAATATGTTGTACATGTCGTCTCAGGCAACCTCTGACGGCCGTATGACTTTAACCATCACTTTTGCTATAGGCACGGACGTCGACCGCGCGCAAACTCAGGTACAAAGCCGGGTTGACCGCGCCAGACCCCGTCTGCCGCAGGAAGTACAGCGTTTAGGTGTGGTGACTGAGAAATCTTCACCTGACTTAACTATGGTGGTGCATTTAACCTCACCGGATGACAGATACGATATGTTGTATTTGTCAAACTATGCGGCGCTAAACGTCAAAGACGAGTTAGCCCGTATTGAAGGTGTAGGTGCTGTACGTTTATTTGGTGCCAGCGAATACAGCTTACGTATCTGGCTGGACCCGAATAAAGTTTCAGCCGTTGGTTTATCACCAGCCCAGGTATTAGCTGCTATCCGTGAGCAGAACCAACAGGCCGCTGCCGGTTCTTTAGGTGCTCAGCCTGCAGGTGACAGCGATTTCCAGATCCTGATCAACGTCAAAGGTCGTTTAACTACAGAGCAGGAATTTGCCGACATCATTGTCAAAGTCGGTGAAGACGGCGAAGTGACCCGGGTCCGTGATATAGGCCGGGTGGAATTAGGTGCTCAGTCTTATGCGTTGCGTTCATTGCTGAACAACAAAGATGCTGTGGCTATTCCTATTTTCCAGGCCTCTGGCTCCAATGCGATTCAGATCTCTGACGATGTCCGCGCCACTATGGCAGAGCTGGCAAAAGGTTTCCCTGAAGGTTTAACCTACGACATCGTCTACGACCCTACTGTATTCGTCCGTGGTTCTATTGAAGCTGTAGTCAAAACCTTGCTGGAAGCTATCTTACTGGTGGTGCTGGTGGTGGTGTTATTCCTGCAAACCTGGCGTGCTTCTATTATTCCTTTAGTGGCAGTACCAGTGTCGCTGGTCGGTACCTTCGCTTTTATGCATATGCTGGGCTTCTCGCTGAACGCTTTATCCTTATTTGGTCTGGTTTTGGCCATAGGTATAGTGGTGGATGACGCCATAGTGGTGGTTGAAAACGTCGAGCGGAATATTGCCGATGGTTTATCTCCTATGGCCGCCACCCAAAAAGCCATGAAAGAAGTGACAGGCCCTATAGTTGCAACCACTTTAGTTTTGGCTGCGGTCTTTATTCCTACAGCTTTTATGTCAGGGTTAACAGGCCAGTTTTATAAGCAATTTGCCTTAACTATCACTATTTCTACCTTTATCTCGGCGCTGAACTCTTTAACCTTAAGCCCGGCTTTATCGGCTTTGTTGTTAAAACCTCATGGTGCTAAACCAGACGGTTTAACCCGTGTGCTGAATAAAACTTTTGGCAGCTGGTTATTTGATCCTTTTAACCGCCTGTTCAGCAAAGCCTCCAAAGGTTATGGCCTGATGGTGCGCAAAGTCATTCGTTTTGGTGGCATTATCGGCATTCTGTACATTGGCTTAGTTGGCTTAACTGCAGTGCAGTTCCAGCAAACCCCTACAGGTTATGTGCCTGGTCAGGATAAACAGTACTTAGTGGCTTTTGCACAGTTACCGGACGCTTCGTCTTTAGACAGAACCGAAGCTGTGATTAAAGAAATGTCCCGTATTGCGGCCGAACATCCGGGTGTGGCGAACTCTATCTCCTTCCCTGGCTTGTCGATCAACGGTTTTACCAATAGCCCAAGCGCAGGCATAGTCTTTGTGGGTCTGGAAGACTTCGATCAAAGAACTTCACCAGAATTATCAGGCAATGCGATAGCTGCAGCGTTAAACCAGAAGTTTGCCGGTATTCAGGACGCCTTTATTGCGATATTCCCGCCACCACCGGTTCAGGGGTTAGGCACTATAGGTGGATTCCGTCTGCAAATTCAGGACAGAGCCAATCTGGGTTATGAAGAACTGGCTGCTGTGACTATGCAAGTGATGCAAAAAGCCTGGGCAACGCCTGAACTGGCTGGTGTGTTCTCCAGCTATCAGGTAAATGTACCTCAGCTGGATTTAGAAGTAGACCGGACCAAAGCCAAACAACAAGGTGTGGATCTGGACGAAATATTCCAGACGCTGCAGGTCTATATGGGCTCGGCTTATGTCAACGACTTTAACCAGTTTGGCCGGACTTATCAGGTGAATGTGCAGGCGGATCAACAATTCCGTCAGGATCCTGAACAAATCCGTCAGCTCAAAGTACGTAATAACGCCGGTGAAATGATCCCGCTGGGTTCCTTCATTAACGTCAAACATTCAGCTGGCCCGGATCGCGTGATGCACTACAACGGTTACACCACAGCTGAAATTAACGGTGGCCCTGCTGCGGGTTACAGTACAGGTGAAGCTCAGGCTGCTATTGAAAAAATTCTGGCCGAAACTTTACCGCAAGGCATGACCTACGAGTGGACTGAACTGACGTACCAGCAAATTCTGGCTGGTAATGCAGAACTGCTGATCTTCCCATTGGTGATACTGCTGGTGTTTATGGTGTTGGCTGCTCAGTACGAAAGCTTAACTTTACCTCTGGCTATTATCCTGATTGTGCCTATGACCTTGTTGTCGGCTATGACAGGTGTCTGGATCTATGGTGGCGATAACAACATCTTTACTCAGATAGGCCTGATTGTTCTGGTGGGATTGGCAACCAAAAACGCCATCTTAATAGTCGAATTTGCCAAAGAGTTGCAAGACCACGGCATGAAGACAATGGATGCCATTCTGGAAGCAGCCCGCTTACGTCTGCGTCCGATTTTAATGACCTCCATCGCCTTTATTATGGGTGTGGTGCCTATGGTGTTCTCAACAGGTGCAGGTGCGGAAATGCGTCAGGCCATGGGTGTAGCTGTATTCGCAGGTATGATTGGTGTCACGATTTTTGGTCTGATTTTAACACCACTGTTTTATTACGCTCTGGCCAAACGCCGTGATCGCCAACTGGCGCAAGGCGCGGCCACCACAGGCCATACAACAGCCATTGAGGAGACTCATCATGCGTAAAACACTTCGTTTAACGGCCATCAGTGTGGCCTTAGCATCCCTGTTGTTTGGTTGTGCTTCGGTAGGTCCAAGCTATGCTGCCCCTGTCACAGCCAACCAGCTGCAACTGCCTGCTGAATATAAAGCAGC
>CBIMJC010000186.1:0-8086 GCA_966244125.1 uncultured Rheinheimera sp. | reverse complement strand
CAGACAAAGCGTGATGAGGGGAACGGGCTTGTGTCATATCCAGCGGGTGGCACAGGTTATCAAATTCATTAACAACAGCGACAATACGGGCCAGTTTGTTAATTTGCCCTTCTTTTAATCCGGCCGGATAACCGCTGCCGTCCAGGTATTCATGATGCTGTTCTATTATGGCTTTGGCTTCAGGCGGGAATTGTTGGGTCAGGTTCAGCAGTTCCAAACCAAGTTTGGGATGAAGCTTAATAAAATTCTGCTCAGGAGTGGTTAAAGCTGTGGTTTTACGCAAAATCTGGCTGGGAATTTTTAACTTGCCGATGTCATGAAACATAGCGCCTAAACCGACACATTTCACTTCATCTGCGCTGCATTTTAAGTTTTTCGCCAGCATCATGGCCAGAATAGATACGTTCAGCACATGGAAGTACATGGACTCCTGTTCTTTACCGGCCTGGGAGATCAGGTGCAAAACCAGCGCATCTTCACTCAGAATGGTATCGGCCAGATTACTAATGAGCTGGCTGGCGTCTTCTATTGCATTCAGTGGACGGCCCTGCACTTTAGTCATCAGGTTACGCACCTGAACCATGGACTGAGCAAAAGCTTTTTCAGTTTTTTGCAGCTCGCGTCTGTGCGCTTTGGCTTGTTCTATCCGTTGTTCTTTTTCCAGCTGCATTTCAGTGCGTAGCTGCACATCGGCTAAATCCTGAGTCACTGCACAATCTGATGTTTCTTCTGTGGTATCCAGCACTACTGAACTTTTTTCAGGGTAAAAATAGACAAAATCCAGTCCCAGCGACTGAATAATACGGATCTGCTGTACCGAGTCGACCACCAGCTTATTGGTCAGAAAGGGATGCTTCATCCAGCCTAAAGGCAATTTAATGGCGTAACCCAACTTGATATCTTTTGGCGCTATTTTGACTGGCAATTGAACAACAACCTCTGCTGAGTTTTGCGATGTGGCAAAACGGACGACGTTATAAATAATAACCAGTATAAACGCAATATTGAGTTACAGAATTTATCAATTTTATCCACCACTTAGTGCAGCGCGTCAATTCAGTATCTGAGACAGACTGCTGTTTTGCCACGGCTTTTGTATTGCTATTTAGTGGCCTAATGCCTATGATTTTTCGCGCGCTTATTATGAAAAACTAATGAAATCAGGCTGCTGTTAGGTTTTTTGGCAATAAATCGGTTAACATAAATCCTATTGTAGTAAGAATTTGATTTTGGCCTGAACTGCAGGCCACTGTTTAGGGGATCTGCATGGCAAATCAGTTAAAAAGCCGGCCTCAAAGTATTCATGGCTGGGTGGCGGAAGAATTAGGCACCCGTATTGTCAGTGGCATTTATTCACCCGGTGAATATATTCCGAATGAAACCAGCATAGGTGAAGAGCTGGGCGTGTCCCGCACAGCGCTGCGTGAAGCTTTTAAAATTCTGACGTCCAAAGGGTTACTGGAATCCAGGCCTAAACTGGGCACCCGTATCCGGCCGCGCAAACACTGGAATATGTTCGACAGCGAAATTTTAAGCTGGTGTTTTGAATCCAAACCCTCACCGCAGTTTTTTATCTCCTTATTTGAAATTCGTGAGATTTTTGAACCTGCAGCTGCAGAATTAGCCGCGAAAAACCGTACTGAAGAACAGGCTGTGGTGTTGGGGGCTGCTTATGAGGCAATGGAAAAAGCTGAAATTGGCACTGATGCGGTATTCTCCAGCGATTTGGATTTTCATATGGCGGTGTTGGATGCCACCAATAATGAATTTATGATTTCGTTGGGCATGACGATACAAACAGCCCTGATGGGCTTATTCCGGTTAAGCAGCTCTATTGCTGAAGAGTATGTCGATTCCTTGCCTGGCCACAAAGCCGTGTATCAGGCCATAGCGGCAGGTGATGCAGCCAAGGCAAAAATAGAGATGTTCCAGTTGCTGGCTAAATCGAAAGAAAACTTAGAATACGCCTTAAAAAATCTGGCCAAACAGCCAGAGTGAAACCGGGTCAGAGCTTTGGCTCTGACCTAAAAGTAGCCGCTTAGCCAATCTTCAACTTCTGATCACAAATCCGACAGTTGTTTTGCTTACAACATCTGGCTAAAGAATTGATTGGAGGGTCAGAGCCAGGGCTACTGACCCTATAGCATCTTCACTTTCAAAGGCTGTTTGGTATCCACAGCCAAGGTATTACGCAGTGGCAAACCAAAGGCCGGGGCTTCAATTTCAAATACATCACCGGCCTGAGTTTCAATGCCATCACCAAAACTTAAAGTAGCGGTGCCAAAGTAATGCAGATGGGCATCACCAGGGCGGCAAAACAAAGCGTATTTAAAGTGGTGATGTTCAAGGTTGCTGATGCTGTGTGACATATTATCTTCACCGCTGACAAAAGCTTTTTGCCACAGTAATTGGCCGTCGCGGTAAATACGGGACGTACCCTCAATATGAGTGGGTAAATCGCCGAGCAGCAACTCAGGACCTACAGCACAAGGCCGCAGTTTGGAATGTGCCAGATATAAATAATTCAGCCGTTCGGTTTTATGATCGGAAAACTCATTGCCTAAAGCAAAGCCAATACGCCAGGGTTGACCTTCAGCATCATTGATATAAACCCCAACAATTTCAGGCTCTTCGCCACCATCTAAAGCAAAAGAAGGAGAGAGCAACTGAGCACCGGGGGATACCACTATGCTGCCATCTCCTTTATAAAACCATTCAGGTTGGACACCGGTTTCACCTGCCGCGGGTTTACCGCCATCCAGACCCAACTTAAACATTTTCATCGTATCTGTCAGTTCAGCTACTGCTTTGCCGCTGGTTTGCGCATGCATGTTGGCGCGGGTATCGGCGCTGCCTAAATGGGTCAGGCCTGTACCTGTCACCAGCAAATGCGCTTGATCCGGATGATCAAAAGGGGCCAGCAAACGACCTTCAGCCACTATGGTCTGATAATCCAGTGTCTGATCGCTGACCAGCTCTGTGACAAGCTGCTGCAATGGTTTTTTTGCAGACAGTGCCAAATTGGCCAGCTGATAGACAGTCTGAACTGCCTTTAATGGCTGAACCTCTGCGCCGGATAACACCAGAGCTACAGCACGTTGTTGCTCTGGTGTGACAAATTGAATTAAACGCATCGCACATCCTCGTTAATTTTTATTTGTACTACAATAAGATTAATATCTGTTTTCTGCTTTCTGTTGTCAAGCAGAACCATAAAATCGTAGGGGCTTGTCCCCACGCCCTCTCAAGTAGGTCGACCCAAATTATCTCCAAAGTAATTGATGTTGCAGCCAGGCGACAAGCGAGCTAGACCCCAGGAGCATAGTTGTCTATGTGACTGGGGCTGGCACGCGCAGGCAACAACGCTGCGGCTTCAAGTACGAAGGAGATTAGTCTTTATCCAAACCTTCACTGGTCATAATGACGCGTTTTAACCTGCCATCTTTGTGGTAATACAATCGGTCTATCGCCACAGAGCGGCGGAATTCACCCCCATCAGGCTGAGCGGCTCCGGTGTGATAAATAAAATAATCTTTGCCTTTAAATTCAATAATGGCCTGATGGTTAGTGGGAGAGTTGCCTGCCACTTCGTTCAGAATGTCCTGATACACCCAGGGACCAGTGATTTTTTTGCTGGTGGCATAGACAATTTTTTCCGGAAAACCCGAAGCATAAGACAGGTAATACAAGTCACCCTTTTTATGCACCCAAATGGCTTCGGTAAAATTGGGCAGATCCAGACTCTGAATAGGGCCATCCAGCTCTGTCATGTTAGCTTTGAGTTTGGCGTAACGGGGTTTGGTATTGCCCCAGAATAAATAGGCCTGACCGTCGTCATCAATAAACACCGAAGGGTCTATATCATCCCAGTCGATTTGGGTATCGGTGGTCATATCGTTGGTAATAAGTGCAGTGCCGCGGGCATCTTTAAAAGGCCCAAGTGGGCTGTCTCCCACAGCCACACCTATAGCAAAACCATTGATACTGGCGTGCCGCACTGTGACATACCAATAAAACTTGCCGTCCTTTTCAATCACCTGCGAAGCCCAGGCATCGCCTTTGGCCCAGCTGAAATCTTTGGCTTTGAGTTTAGCGCCATGGGCCTGCCAGTTTTTCATGTCTTTGGAGGAAAATACCAGCCAGTCATGCATGACAAAAAAGCTGTTATTGTCTTTGGCTTCATCGTGCCCTGTGTACAGATACACCGTATCGCCAACCACTAAAGCGGCTGGATCCGCAGTGCGTACATCAGTAAATAGTGGGTTGGCAGCCCACAGGCCGAAGCTCACCAGACTCAATAATCCGGTCAGCAGAAAAATGGTAAAAATCTGAACGTTTTTCATAATACCCCTGTCGTGATTTAATAATAATTATCTTATAGTATGACTAATCTAACCAATTTGAGCCGGTTGTGCAAAATTTGCACTGGTCAGGAGCAAGAAAAAAAGATCAATCAAATCAATGCAGAGCCTGTAAAGCTGCACTGCTTTGGTGAAAATTTTTTACGAACTGCTTGAACTCCGGCTTCAGCTTGATGTATTAGTAATACAATATTATTAAATTAGATTGCTTCAGGATTCAACTATGGCCCAAGACGAAAAGAAAAAAGTGCAGCTTCGTTCTGCCAGCTGGTTTGGTACTAACGACAAAAACGGTTTTATGTACCGCAGCTGGATGAAGAATCAGGGCATTCCTGATCATCACTTTCAGGGCAAACCAGTGATAGGGGTCTGTAATACCTGGTCTGAATTGACGCCTTGTAATGCACATTTTCGTCAAATCGCAGAACGGGTGAAAAATGGCATCCGTGAAGCCGGTGGTATTCCGGTGGAGTTCCCTGTGTTCTCCAATGGTGAATCGAATTTACGCCCAACAGCTATGCTGACGCGCAATTTAGCAGCTATGGATACCGAAGAAGCTATTCGTGGTAACCCTATAGATGGTGTGGTGCTGCTGGTTGGCTGTGATAAAACCACTCCGGCCTTATTAATGGGGGCTGCCAGTTGTGATTTGCCGACCATAGTGGTCACGGGCGGGCCTATGTTAAACGGCAAACACCATGGCAAAGATGTCGGCTCAGGCACACTGGTCTGGCAAGCGCATGAAGAATACAAGGCTGGCCGTATTAGTCTGGAGCAGTTTATGGATATGGAGGCCAGCATGTCGCGTTCTGCCGGTACCTGTAACACCATGGGCACAGCCTCCACTATGGCCTGTATGGCGGAGTCCTTAGGCACCAGCTTACCGCACAATGCGGCTATTCCTGCTGTGGATTCACGTCGTTATGTGCTGGCGCATTTATCCGGTATGCGTATTGTTGAGATGGTGTTTGAAGATTTAAAACTGTCGAAAGTTCTGACCAAAGAGGCCTTTATTAATGCCATCCGCACCAACGCCGCTATAGGAGGTTCCACCAATGCGGTGATCCACTTAAAAGCCATAGCAGGCCGTATTGGCGTGGATTTGTCTTTGGATGACTGGTCACATGGCAAAGGTGTTCCGACTCTGGTCAACCTGCAACCGTCCGGTAAGTACCTGATGGAAGAGTTTTATTACTCTGGTGGTTTGCCTGCTGTGCTGCGCCGTTTAGGCGAAAACGGCATGCTGAATAAGGATGCCTTGACGGTGAATGGCAAGAGCATCTGGGACAACGTCAAAGATTCCGAATGTTATAACGATGACGTGATCCGCACTAT
Organism: uncultured Rheinheimera sp.; assembly: GCA_966244125.1. GTDB lineage: Bacteria > Pseudomonadota > Gammaproteobacteria > Enterobacterales > Alteromonadaceae > Pararheinheimera. The sequence continues at coordinate 2,390 of CBIMJC010000186.1, read as the reverse complement.
GGACAACCCCCTGGTCGCCAGTGGTGGTATTTGTATTTTACGGGGCAATTTAGCGCCCCGTGGTGCAGTTCTCAAACCTTCAGCCGCCAGCCCGCATTTACTCAAACACCGTGGCAAAGCTGTGGTGTTTGAAAACTTCGATATGTACAAAGCCCGCATTAATGATCCGGAACTGGACATCGATGAAAACAGTGTGATGGTGCTGAAAAACTGTGGACCAAAAGGCTACCCTGGCATGGCCGAAGTCGGCAATATGGGGTTACCTCCTAAGGTGCTGAAAAAAGGCATTAAAGACATGGTGCGTATTTCTGACGCGCGCATGAGCGGCACAGCTTTTGGTACTGTGGTGCTGCATGTCACGCCTGAAGCTATGGAGCTTGGGCCTTTAGCTGCAGTGCAGGAAGGGGATTATATTCAGCTGGACGCACACAATGGTGTGTTGCATCTGGAAGTGTCAGATGAGGAACTGGCTGCACGTTTAGAGAAACTAAAAGCCACTCAGGTGATTATGCGCACCGGTGGTTATCTGGAAATATATCGTGAACGGGTTTTACAGGCCGATGAAGGCTGCGACTTCGACTTTTTAGTCGGCTGTCGTGGTGCTGCGGTGCCAGCCCATTCGCATTAGTTTAGGCATTTGGCCAAGCTTTTAGGGTGGGTGGTGCCAGCCCTAAAAGCTATTTTATACGAGGCAAAACAATGAATTTAACCAATCACTACCCCAGCCTGAAAGGAAAGACAGTATTTATCAGTGGCGGTGGTTCAGGCATTGGTGCTTGTCTGGTCGAAGCTTTTATCGCCCAGGGCGCTAAAGTGGCTTTTGTTGATATTTTAGACGCTGAATCTAAGGCCTTAGTGGCTGATTTAACAACAAAATATCCAGAAGCGGAGCTTAAGTTTTACGCCTGTGATTTGCTGAATATTGATGATTTAAAGCAGGTGATAGAGCAGGTCAGACAACAGCTTGGCGCTATTGGCGTATTAATTAACAACGCCGCCAGCGATACCAGACACAACTTTCTGGAAGTGACGCCAGAGTATTGGGACCAACGGGTCAATATCAATTTACGCCATCAGTTTTTTGCCATTCAGGCTGTGTATCCGCAGATGAAGCAACTGGGCGGCGGCTCCATTATCAATTTAGGTTCAATGAGCTGGTACGAAAGTCAGGGCGGTATGCCGGGCTACACCAGTTCAAAAGCTGCAGTTTTGGGGTTAACCCGGGGTTTAGCCCGGGATTTAGGACCGGACAAAATCCGCGTCAATACCCTGACACCTGGCTGGGTCATGACAGAACGTCAGCTGAAGTATTGGGTCAACGAAGAAACAGCACGGGATATTGAAAAAAATCAATGTGTCAAAGACAGCCTGATGCCGGAAGATGTGGCTGCTATGGCGCTGTTTCTGGCCTCCGATGACAGCAAATTATGTACAGCACAAAACTTTATTGTGGACGGTGGCTGGATTTAACTGCGGTTGCAGTGAATTCAGTTGCTTTATTGAATCTGTTACCACGAACAAGGGTTTAGTTATGATGATTACAGGCCAACAACTGATTAATGGGCAATGGGTGCAGGGCGATGCGGGTCAGTACCAGGCGGTCAACCCTGCTACTGCCGCTTTTATTGAACCTGTAATGAGTTATGCCAGCTCAGCTCAGGTGCATCAGGCTGTTGCTGCCGCTGCAGCAGCAGCGCCGGTTTTTGCGGCCACTTCACTTGAGCAGCGTGCTGAATTTTTAGAATTATGCGCCGATGAAATTATGGCTTTGGGTGATGAGTTGCCGGAGCGTGTCGCGCTGGAAACAGGGTATCCCAAAGCCCGCGGTGAAGGCGAGCGCGCCCGCACTGTTAATCAGCTGCGTTTGTTTGCATCTTCTATCCGCTCTGGTGAATACCTGAATATCCGTATTGATACCGCCTTGCCTGACCGTTTGCCTTTGCCTCGTCCTGATTTGCGTTACACCAATCAGCCAATAGGGCCTGTGGTGGTGTTTGGCGCCAGTAACTTTCCGCTGGCTTTTTCTGTGGCTGGTGGTGACACAGCTGCGGCTTTAGCTGCAGGTTGTCCTGTCATAGTCAAAGGTCATAATTCCCACCCCGGCACCTGTGAACTGGTTGCGCGCGCTTTGCATAAGGCCGTTCTAAAGAGCGGTTTACCTGCTGGTGTGTTTTCTTTAATTATGGGCGCTGGCCGTGAAGTAGGTTCTGAACTGGTGGTGGCGCCAGAGGTAAAAGCTGTAGGTTTTACCGGCTCTTTAGCGGGTGGTATGGCGCTGTTTCAACTGGCCAACAACAGGCCTGAACCTATACCTGTGTTTGCCGAAATGGGCAGCGTCAACCCTGTGGTGTTATTGTCAGAGGCGCTGGAGCAAAATGCCGAAGCCATAG
>CBIMJC010000185.1:0-8100 GCA_966244125.1 uncultured Rheinheimera sp. | reverse complement strand
CACCCTGACGGGCAGCCTGCGGCTGTGAAAATTGTCTATCCTGCCAATTTTTCATCTTATTTCCTGATCCAAGGGCTGATGGCCAGAGCCAGCCAGCTTAAAATTAGCAACTGGCCGCCTAAAGGTGCCAGAGCTGAAAAATGTAAAGGCAGCTTAAATACGCCAGCTACCAGAGTATAAACAAAGAACCAAAGCCCTATTTGCATAACGCAAGCGCAGATGCGGCTTAACCATGGGCTTTGTTGTTGCAGCTTGTCAAAAGCCGATAAGGCTAATAAAGCCACAGCGTGAAAAGCTAAAATAAAACCGGCGCTCAAAAGCACTGCCAGTTGCTCTGTCGCTATAGTGTCACGCCATAAATGCATTAAAGCAGCAGCCGAACCTACAGTCACAGCGCCATAAAAGGCAGCCAGGCTTGCGTTAATTTTCCAGAATACGTGCATCAATAAAACTCCGGCTTATCAAAGCGGCTTGTTTGATAAGCTGTTGTTGGGTTAAGCCTGATTTTTTAAGCGGCATAAAATCATGATCACCGCTTTGCAGCCACTTAATCTCTATGAAAGGCCAGCTTTTATCAGAAAGTTCATCTTTGTCGCCAAAAGGATCCCTTTCGCCTTGCAGCACCAGTACAGGCCTTGTTAAAGCGGCAAAATGCTCTGTTCGCCAACTATCCTTTTTTGGCGGATGAAAAGGATAACCAAAAGCTATCACGCCTTTTACTTGCGCAGGCAGCAGCTCTGATGCTGCAAGCAGAGTAGCTACCCGGCCGCCCATAGACTTACCTGCAATAAAAAAAGGCAGATCCGTGGCCATTTGCCTTATTTGTTCAACAAGCTCAGCCACTAACAACGGCATCTTAGGAGGTAACTGCCTGCTGCCAGCCAAAGTCTTTTGCATATAGGCAAAGTTAAAACCCCAGACTTCAATCCCCTGAGTTGCGAGCTCTGCGGCCAACTGCAGACAAAAATCTGACCGCACTGAGGCTCCTGCTCCATGACAGAGCAGCAATCTGGCAACAGGCTTTTCGCACAAAACTAGTTGCTCTGGCATTAGTTAATCCGGTGTAGCATTATTAAAATGCTGCTCGGCAAAATCCTGCTGATCCAGCTCGACCTGTTTTGCCATCCACTGCCTGAAAGCAACAATTTTGCCAAGCTCAGTCTGGTTTTCACGACAGACCAGATAATGCGAGTCCTTACTCAGCAATACATGGTGAAACGGCACTATTAAGCGACCAGAGTTAATGTCAGGCCTTGCCATAACGTTATGCGCAAGTGCCACTCCCTGACCATGAATAGCGGCCTGCAATACCATAGCTGTATGCGAAAAAATCGGTCCCTGATTGACGTTAAAGTTTTTAAATCCTTGTCCGACAAACCAGTCTTTCCAGGCCTGACGTGAACCGTCATGCAACAAGGTATGATGGCGTAAATCTGTCACATCTTTTAATGGCTTGCTGCCGTTTAATAACAAAGGCGAACACACCGGCAGTAAATATTCAGTGTGCAGTTTGTCGGCATGTAAGTTACGCCAGTTGCCACGGCCATAATAAATAGCCACGTCCACATCATCTGTTAACGAGCCTTCATCTGAATCAACCGCTTTGATCCGCACATCTATGTCGGAGTGCTCTTCACTGAATAAACTTAAACGTGGCACCAGCCACTGAATAGCAAAACTTGGCTGCAAACTGACGGTTAAAGAGCCTTTTGCCCCCCGGGCTAATAACTTTTCAGTAGCTTCATGCAGCTGCAGAAAAATTTCTTTAATATCTAAAAAGTAACTCTGTCCTTCTTCAGTTAACAGCAAAGAGCGGTTTTTCCGCATAAACAGCTTTAACCCCAGATGATCTTCCAGTGCTTTTATTTGGTGACTAATAGCAGCCTGAGTGACAAACATCTCTTCAGCCGCTTTAGTAAAACTAAGATGGCGGGCCGCAGTTTCAAAAGCCTTTAACGCATTAAGGGGGGGTAAGCGCCGAGCCATAGTCTGCAACCTCAGAAAGGACTGATATTGAATTAATTTTTCTAATGCGAATTATAAAGAAAGGCAGTGAACTGCACCAGAAGCAGTTCACTCTATCCGGAAGATTTAATTGGCTTTAGGTACGTAACCTTCGATCTGAACTTCTTTGCCTTCAAATAAAAACAATTGCATCTGTTCTTCCAGCAATTTGCGGTGTTCCAGATTCATCATATTCAGCTTTTTTTCGTTAATCAGCATAATTTGTTTGGCTTGCCACAAGGCCCAGGCTTCTTTGCTGATGTTATCGAAGATTTTTTTGCCAAGCTCACCAGGGTACAGCTGAAAATCTAAACCTGCTGCTTCTTTTTGCAAATACACACAAAATACCTGACGGGACATGCTTCACCTCAATGCTTAGCTTCTAAAAAGGCCGATATTGTAAACGACTTCAACAAGGGCTGTTAGTTTTTATTCAGCCAGTTTTTTTCAATCCAGCTGCGAATAGGAGCTGGTAGCCCAATCTCCATCACTTCTGCTTTGTTATACCAACTGCTGCCTGCAGGTTCCGCCACACCAGATGCCGGATGCCAGACAGAAGCCTCTAATTTGTAATGTGAAAATACATGCTGAAACTGCCCCTGTAGCCTGGCGTGCTGCAATAGTTTTTCACTTTCATCAACCTGGGGCAATGACCACAGGTCTGCCCAAATACCGGAGTCAGGTCTTTTTTGCAGCAACAACTTATCATCCTGCTCTATCCACAAAAAATGCCCTGCTTTAGTTGGCGTTATTTTTTTAGGTTTAGCTGTGGGCAGTTCTGCGACCCGGCCTGTATTAAAAGCCAGACACTGAGTTTGCAGCGGGCAATTTACACAATCAGCCTGTTTAGGTTTACAAACTGTAGCGCCTAAATCCAGCAAGGCCTGAGCAAAACGTCTGTTGTTTTGTTTTGGTGTTAATAAATCGGCCAGAGCCCAGAGTTTTTTATCTACAGCAGAGCTGGTTGGCACCCCTTCAATACCAAACAAACGGCAGAATAAACGCCGGACATTACCATCCACTATTGGGCCATAAGCATCATAAGCAAAAGAGCGGATAGCTCCTGCCGTATAACGACCAATGCCGGGAATAGTTAACAGCTCATTTAATTCAAAAGGAAACTCGCCCAAATCAAACACTATGTATTTGGCGGCTTTATGCAAATTCCGGGCTCTGGCGTAGTAACCCAAGCCCTGCCATAAGGCCATTACAGTATCGGTATCGGCTGCGGCTAAGGCATGGATATCAGGCAACTTTTGCATCCAGCGCTGAAAATAGGGGATCACTGTAGTGACCTGAGTTTGCTGTAACATCAGCTCACTGACCATCACTCTGTAAGGGCTGGGGTCTTGTTGCCATGGCAGGGTATTACGGCCATCAGTTTTTTGCCAGTCGACTACTGTATCGGCAAATAATTCAGGGCAGGTTAAATACTCAGAAGTCAGCACAGCGTTAAATACTCAAGGTTAAGTGTTCAAAACGGCGCTTAGCCTAGCATTTTTTCACATTTTTGTTGAATCAAGATTAGCGGTTGAGCATTAGCAGCAGAACAAGGATAATACGCGCCGCATTCGCAGCGCTGAAAAAAGCCAGCTGCATCACATTGACGGAGACCAAGATGACCCACCCGGAACAACCAAACACAGAGCCACAAAACGAAGAGCTACAGGAAAACAAATACCTGCGTCGTATTCGTAGCTTTGTTTTAAGGGAAGGTCGTCTGACCAAAGGCCAGCAGCGCAGTTTAGATTTGTTCTGGCCCACTATGGGCCTTGAATATCAGGCTACGCCTTACGATATGAAAGCAGTGTTTGGCCGTGAAGCCGACTTAGTGCTGGAAATTGGTTTTGGTATGGGCAAATCTCTGGTGCAAATGGCTAAAGCTGCGCCGGACAAAGATTTTATTGGTATCGAAGTACATAAACCAGGTGTAGGTGCTTGTTTAGGTGAGGCCGAAACTGAAGGTGTAAAAAACCTGCGGCTGTTTGAACACGATGCAATAGAAATTTTAAACGACTCCATTGCCGATAACAGCTTAAGCACAGTGCAGCTGTTTTTCCCTGACCCATGGCATAAAAAACGTCACCATAAAAGACGTATAGTTCAGGCTGAGTTCGCTCAGTTATTACGCCGTAAGCTCAAAGTAGGTGGTGTATTTCATATGGCTACCGACTGGGAAAACTACGCTGAACATATGCTGGAAGTAATGACAGCAGCAGGAGGTTACAGCAACTTGTCCGAAACCAATGACTATGTGCCGCGCCCTGAACATAGACCTTTAACTAAATTCGAAAACCGTGGTGTTAATTTAGGCCATGGTGTTTGGGATTTAATGTTTAAGAAGGTTGATTAATATGTTGGACAATACCAGTCAGCTGCTGCTGCGTAACATTGATTTTTTATCAGGCAAAGTGCTGCTGGTAGAACCTATGGCCGATCGCCTTGCGGCTGAATTAACACAAAAAGCGCCAGAACTGGAGCTGTTTTGTTTAACCTCAAACATTGCTGTTGCCACTAACTGGCAGCAGCAAAGCAAAAGTCCCTGTTATTTGGGTGATGCTTTGCCAACAGATCTGACAGTAGATCAAGTGGTATTGTTTTACCCTAAAAGTAAAGACCAGCTGCAAAGCTCTTTAGCTCAGGTGAAAACTGTACTGAACGACAAAACCCAGGTTTATCTGGTGGGTGATAACAAAGGTGGCATTAAAAGCCTGGGAAATCAGGCCGAAAAGCTGGGGCTAAAGGCTTTTAAACATGACAATGCCAAACACTGCTTATGGTTTGAGCTGGATGGTTTGTTGCAAAGCGAGTTAAAAGCTACTGAGTTTCACCAGTTTAGTATCGAAAAATCCGGGATCAGTTTAAAACTGTGCTCCCTGCCGGGTGTGTTTAATCACGGTAAATTAGACTTAGGCACTAACTTATTGCTTGAGCATGTAGAGCATATTCAGCAGGGTAAAGTACTGGATTTTGCTTGTGGTGCAGGTTTTATCGGCGCCTTTTTAGTGAAAAAACACCCGGAAATTAAACTGACAGCTTCGGACGTCAGCACTTTAGCTGTCAGCTCTACAGCCGCCACTTTAAAAGCCAATAAGCTCCCCGGTGAAACCATAACTGCGGATGGAATTCCTTCACGCAGCGCTGCTTATGACCATATTGTCAGTAACCCGCCTTTTCATACGGGTTTAAAAACGGACTACCATATCAGTGAGCAATTTTTCTGTGATGCTTTTAATGAATTAAAACCGGGCGGTACTTTAACTTTAGTAGCTAACGTGCATTTGCCTTATCTGGCCCAACTAACAGAGATTTTTGGTCAGGTAAAAGAGCTTGGTCGTCGTGATGGTTTTGTGGTTTATTATTGTAAAAAAAGTCACAAATAAAAGGATCTGCTGATGAGACGGGTTTTGCTTGTTCTGGCTGGATTAACTTTCAGCTTTTCAGCTGTGGCTGACTGTATTCAGTCGCCGGAAAGAACTCAGGCCTGTCCTCATCAGATCTACCGTTTAGGTCAACTGGAAAACATGGCAAAACCCGCCATGTTGTGTATCTGCGTGGCTGATTTTAAAGAGTTTCTGACAGTGCCAACAGATGCAGATGAAGCTCATAAACAAAAGATAAAACGTCTGAAACTCGAATACGCTATGGGCCAGAAAATAGAACCTATACTGCAGGTTCTGAAAGACTAGCTGTTGTTATCAGCTCAGCACTATCTGACGCGGATGAAACTCTCCCAAATATTCTTCATCCTGCTGCGACAAGGCCGGTACCAAAAATAACTTGCCCTGCTCTACCCAATAAATCGCATTTTGTTCAAACATAATAGCCAGCTTAACAGCTTTGCTTTTATCACAAAGCACAGCCCAGCTTTTTTCCTGAAACCGTAAATCGGGCGAACAACCCACAATTTCGCGGTAAGGTACATTCATGCTGTCGAGGGTGTTAGCGAAATGGGTGTCGAGCAATAAATTTCTGGAGGGGGTTTGCAGATGCCCGCAAGGGTTTTGGGCACTGATGATAGCAAAGTTAATTTGGTCACCCAGAGGTTGATGGCACAAAAAAACACTCGTTTTGTAGTTATCCCATAAGTCCATGGTTTTTCCTCATCGCCACAAGTGCCAACAACTATAAACCTGTTTTATTTTTTTGTCAGTGGGCTCACTGGTGAAAGTTTGCAAATGCGTGTAACTTCAATATTATAGCTTCGATAACAGATTGACGGATGGCGGAAGTATTGATGGGTCCAGCGTTAAAAGCGAGTTCAATCAAAGGCGCACTGATCTGGGTTGTGATGCTGATTTGCAGTATCACCCTTTGTGTATCGCTGACCATCGCCACTTTGCAGGACATCAAAGCTGAAAAGAAAAACCTGTCTGAACAACTGCACTCTTATGCTGCCATTATCGCTTTTAATGCCGCAGGTTCCATCGAAATAGATGACTCAGAAATAGAAGACAGACGTCTTGCTTCCTTTGCTGCCGAATCACGTTTGCATAACATTCATATTTATAAATTGCAGGAAAACGGTGAGCTGAGTTTTTTTGCCAGTTACAACAGAAGAGATGTTGGCCCCTATCCCACCCAGTTTAATAAAGTAGAGCAGTATCAGAACGCCACCATAGGCGATGGTGTAATGGAGCTGACGCAAAAGATAGAATCTAATGGTAAATTAATAGGTTATGTTTATATCCGGGCCAGCCTGGATGAACTTAGCCGTTATGTACAAAACAGAGTGCTGTACGACATTCTGATTGCGCTTTGCTCTTTAGTTGGCGCCTTTATTATTGCCAACAGATTACAAAGGCGTTTTACCCGGCCACTCTACAGCTTGCTGACTCTGGTGCAAAAAGTATCAAAGGAAAAAGATTACCAAATCCGGGTACCAGCTATGGAGATCACTGAATTTCATAACCTGGGCCGGGCTGTCAACACTATGCTGGACAGGACAGAGCAACAAATTACTAAACTGCGCAGTGCGGAAAGTGAAATACGTCAGTTAAACCAGGACTTAGAACAAAAAATTAATGACAGAACTCAGGCGCTGAAAACCTCAAATCAGGATTTACTCAACACTTTATCAACCCTGCACCAGTACCAGAATCAAATAGTGGAAACTGAAAAAATGGCCAGCTTAGGTCAGATGGTGGCTGGCGTTGCTCATGAGGTCAACACCCCTATAGGCTTGGGTGTAACAGCTTCAACTTTAATGCAGGATAAGTTAGCAGAAATACAAAAAGCTTTTGATGATAAGAAGTTAACTTCTAGTCAGTTGGCAAAATTTCTTAGCGACAGTGCGGAAAACCTGGGCATTATTTACCGCAATCTGGAGCGGGCAGCCAATCTGATCCGCAGTTTTAAACAAGTGGCAGTGGATCAATCCAACGACAACAGAAGGTACTTTAATATGTACCAGTTGCTGAATGAAGTTTTGTTGTCGCTGCGGCCTAACCTGAAAAAAACTCAACATCAGGTGATACTCAATTGTGACGAGAATCTTGAGCTGGAGAGTAAACCAGGCCCTATAAGTCAGATTTTAATTAATCTGATTATGAACAGTCTTATTCACGCTTTTGAGCATAAAGAACAAGGTACTATCACCGTCAGTGTGACACTGGCCAACAGCCGTTGTTATTTGCACTACAAAGACAATGGTGCCGGCGTGCCGGAAAATATTAAAAAACGTATTTTTGATCCTTTTGTCACGACCAAAAGAGGCGAAGGTGGCAGCGGTTTAGGTATGCATTTAGTCTACAATCTGGTGACACAGGCTTTAAACGGAAAAATTCAGTTAGAAAGCTCACTGGGTCACGGTATAGATATCCAAATCGACTTCCCTGTGATCCCTAAATAAGATAAAACACTGAACAACAGGATGTTTTTCAACAACTTACATTAGGCAACACTAATTGTTAACAAATAAACTTGTTAACAAAATCTGCCGTCTATATAATTGAGCAGACATTGACCACGGGTCATTCTCATTCTAAGAATATATAAATCAAACACTTAACTACGTTCACATAAGGTTTAAGCATAATGCAGACCCCTGTTATTCTGATTGTTGAAGATGAAGAAGTAACACGACTGAATCTGGTC
>CBIMJC010000184.1:0-8101 GCA_966244125.1 uncultured Rheinheimera sp. | reverse complement strand
TGATAAAAAAACCGGCAGCACCTAAAAAGCAGGCAAAAAAGAATCAACAGCCGACTGTTATCAGTTGGCGTTTTGCTTTTGTAATTATCTCCTTATTTGCGGTATTCAGCGGTCTGATTATCCGTGCAGCTTATTTGCAGGTGTTAGAACCTGAGATGCTGCTGGAGCAGGGCGATATGCGCACCCTGAGGGTGAAATCTGACGCTGCGATGCGGGGAATGATTTTAGACCGTAACGGTGAAGAGCTGGCGGTTAGTGTGCCAGTCCAATCCATTTGGGCCGATCCGCAACTGGTGATCCGCAACAGACATAAAATCGATGAACGCCGCTGGCATGCTTTGGCTGATATGCTGCAAATCAGTCCACAGCAGCTGTCGGATAAAATTGGTGGTGACGATTCCAAACGTTTTGTTTATCTGCAACGTCAGGCCAGCCCTGCTACTGTCGAGTACATCAAACAGTTAAAAATCCCTGGTATTGCCTTTCAGCAGGAGTCGCGCCGTTATTATCCGGCCGGTGAAGTCACTGCTCACTTGTTAGGTTTTACCAATGTGGATGATCAGGGCATGGAAGGCATTGAACGTCAGTTTAACGACGTGCTGACGGGGAAACCTGCACTGAAAACTGTGCGTAAAGATGCCAAAGGCCGTGAAATTGAAGTGTTGTCTCAGACCGACGGTCAGGCGTCCAATAATATTCAATTGAGTATCGACCAGCGTATTCAGGCTGTGGCTTACCGTGAACTGAAAAAGGCGGTGATGCAGTTTGGTGCGACCTCAGGCTCTGTGGTGGTGGTGGATGTACACAACGGTGAAGTGCTGGCTTTGGCCAATGCGCCGTCGTACAACCCAAACAACAGAAAAAATGCGGACAGCAACAGATACCGTAACCGCGCTATTACCGACACCTTTGAACCAGGTTCGACCATTAAACCTTTGCCTGTGTTGGCGGCTTTAGAAAATGGCACAGCCACTATGGATACGGTGATTTCCACAGGTTATGGTCCTGTGCGTATTGGTGGTCGTTTAGTACGGGATATCAACGGTTATGGTGATTTGGACCTGACCGGCATTATGCGCAAGTCCAGTAATATAGGGGTCACCCGCTTGGCTCTGGGTTTGCCAACAGACAAGTTCCTCGACATGTATTACAAAATGGGGGTTGGCTCTGAAACAGGGTTAGGCCTGACGGGCGAAACCCCGGGTGTTTTACGCGAACAACGCCGTTGGGGTGAACATGCCTTAGCCACTATCTCCTTTGGTTATAGCTTTACCGTCAACGCCGTACAGCTGGCCCGTATTTACGCCACTATAGGCAATGGTGGGGTGTCTTATCCTTTATCCATTTTTAAAAATACCAAAAAGCCTTTAGGTGAGCGTGTGGTCAGCGAAGAAAATGCCGACAATATGGTCGCCATGTTAGAAGCTGTAGTAGGCCCGGGCGGCAGTGCGAAAAAAGCTGCAGTGCCGGGTTATAGAGTCGGTGGTAAAACGGGGACTGCGAAAAAGGCCGGTATTCGTGGTTACAGCGATGATTACATTGGCTCTTTTGCTGGTATAGCACCTATTTCTGATCCTCGTATTGCTGTGGTGGTCATTATCAACGAACCCAGTGGCGATTATTACTACGGCGGCGAAGTGGCTGCTCCTGTGTTCTCAGCTGTGTCAGGCGCTGCGTTGCAGCTATTAAATATTGCACCTGACGCTAACGACAGCCGTATTACCAAAGTCAGTGGGGTGCCTAATGCAGGTTAACTCACTACAGCAGTGGCTGACTGCTTTTAAAATCCAGTTGCCAGCACCTCTGGCGGCATTGCCATTACAGAATTTGCGGATCAACAGTGCTGAAGTACAACAGGGTGATGTGTTTTTGGCATTACCAGGCACTAGAACTCATGGCAATCAGTTTATTGAAAAAGCTTTAGTCGCAGGTGCAGTGCTGGTACTGACTGATACTCAGGGCGCGCTGAGTGATGAGCGTATTGTGCTGGTGCCTGAACTGGTGGAACTATTGCCTGCCTTAGCTGCCGCTTTTTATCCGCATGATGCTCAACAGCTGGTCGGTATTACCGGCACCAACGGCAAATCCAGCACCGCCATTTTTGTTAATCAGCTGGCCGTGTTATTACAGCAACAGGGCGCTGTGATTGGCACTTTGGGCTATGGCGATTATCGTAGTCTGACAGCACTGAATAACACCACACCACATCTGGTGGATATTCACCGTATTCTTCACCAGATTGACCAGACAAAAGCCGCCAAAAGCAAAACTCTGGTGGCTATGGAAGTGTCTTCTCATGCGCTGGTGCAACAACGTGTCGCTGGCCTGCAGTTTGACGTGGCTGTCTTTACCAACTTAACCCGCGACCACCTGGATTATCACGGCACTATGCAAGCCTACGGCGAAGCCAAAGCTCTGCTGTTTAAAGCTGCTTTGGCTAAAAAAGCTGTGATTCATGTTTCCGATGAGTTTGGTCGGCAATTAGCAGCGGACTGCACTTTGCCTGTATTGGCTTATGGTCAGCTGAAAGATTGTCAGGGCTATAGCCAGTATCTGGCTTACGACCAACTGGACATCACCCCACTGGGTTATCAGTTCCGATTAACCAGCCATTTAGGTCAACAGCAGTTACAGCTGAAAGTGTTGGGTGAATTTAATATTCAAAACGTATTGGCCGCTATGGGGGCCATGCTGCAATTAGGTCATAGCTTTGAGGCTTTAGTGCGTGCAGCAGAGCAATTATGCAGTGTGCCTGGCCGGATCGAACAGTTTTATCAGGCAGAGCGTCAGGTGATGGCTGTGGTGGATTATGCCCATACACCAGATGCGCTGGAGCAAACCTTAATCGCAGTGCGTAACCATTGTCAGGGCAAACTGTGGGTGGTGTTTGGTTGTGGTGGCGACCGCGACAAAGGCAAACGGCCTTTAATGGGCGCAATCGCAGAGCGTTTAGCGGATCAGCTCATTATTACTGCCGACAATCCCCGCACTGAAGATGTGATGGCCATTTGTCTGGATATAGCCGCAGGTTGCACAGAGCAGCAGTATCAGCTGATCGCCGATCGTAAAACGGCGATACGCACTGCGTTAGAACAAGCCAAAGCTGGTGATCTGGTGTTGATTGCCGGTAAAGGCCACGAAGATTATCAAATTATTGGCCATGAAGTTTTACCTTACGACGAACGTGCCTTTGTCCGACAACTGGTGACGGAGACTGCTTTATGATCCCTTTACAAACAAAAGAAATAGCACAGTTAGTGCAGGGACAGCTGGTTGGCGCTGATATTCAAATTCTGAGCGTCAGCACTGACAGCCGCAATATTAATCAGGGCGATTTGTTTATCGCCTTAAAAGGCCCGAATTTTGATGGTCATCAGTTTGCGGCAGATGTGATTGCTAAAGGTGCTGTGGCTTTGATAGTGGAGCAGCAGCTGGATATAGCTGTGCCGCAAATTATTGTCGCCGACACCCGCTTAGCTTTGGGCGCTTTAGGTGCTGCAGTCAAACAAAAGGTCAATCCTAAGTCAGTCGCTGTGACCGGTAGCGTAGGTAAAACCACGGTCAAAGAAATGATGGCTGCTATTTTGGACCGTATTGGCAATGTACTGGCGACAGCCGGCAATTTTAATAACGATATAGGTGCGCCTTTAACCTTATTACGTTTAACAGAGCAGCATCAGTACGCTGTGATGGAATTGGGGGCCAATCATTTAGGTGAGATTGCTTACACCTCGTCATTAGTAAAACCTGAAGTGTCCATTATCACCAATGTGGCGGCTGCTCATCTGGAAGGTTTTGGCGACTTGTTTGGTGTGGCCCGGGCTAAAGGCGAAATTTATGGCTCTTTAGGCCAGGACGGTGTGGCTATAGTGCCGCTGGACAGCGAGTTTTCTGACTACTGGCTAAAACGTTTACAGGATAAAAAGGTACTGACCTTCAGCAGCACTCAGGCCGCTGATTTCAGCGCTGAACATATAGTGCTGAATGAACAGGGCTGTGCCAGTTTTGATTTAGTTTGCCCACAAGGCCGGATTTTTATTCAGCTGGTATTGCCTGGTAAACATAATGTCGCCAACGCTTTAGCTGCAGCGGCAGCAACTTTGACTTTAGGTGCCAGCCTGACCGACGTGCAGTTAGGTTTAGCGGCGATGAAACCTGTCAAAGGCCGTATAAATGTCACTCAAGCCAGCAACAAATTGCGGCTGATTGACGATACCTATAATGCGAACTCTGAATCCACCAAAGCCGCTATCGATTTATTGGCGACTTATCCGGGGTTCAGAGTGTTAGTTTTTGGCGATATGGGCGAACTGGGCGCTGATGCCCGTTTATACCATGAAGAAGTAGGTTTATACGCCAAACAAAAGGGGATTAATCTGTTATTCACCCTGGGTGTGTTATCACAGAGCGCCAGTGATTTATTTAACGGCCAAGGGGCCCATTTTAGTTCCCGTCAGCAACTGATCCAAAAGTTAAGCCCGATCCTTGATGAACAGTCCGATGCGACTGTGCTGGTCAAGGGCTCGCGCAGCGCCAAAATGGAATTGGTCGTGCAGGACTTGCTAGAAAGATGTCAGCAGGAGATCAGCTCATGTTAGTGTGGTTAGCCGAGTATTTAACTCAATATATCAATGCCTTTAACGTATTCAGTTACCTGACCTTCAGGTCTATTCTGGGCATTTTAACCGCCTTAATGCTGAGCCTGTATTTTGGCCCTAAGCTGATCGCTAAATTACAAAAACTGCAAATTGGTCAAACCGTACGGGATGATGGCCCACAAAGCCACTTCTCAAAAAAAGGCACTCCAACTATGGGTGGTTTGCTGATTTTAGGTTCAGTGCTGACCAGTATTTTGTTATGGGCTGATCTGGCGAACAAATACGTCTGGGTAGTGATTTTTACCCTGGTTAGTTTTGGCTGGATTGGTTTTATTGACGACTACCGCAAAGTGGTACGTAAAGATCCAAAAGGTTTAATCGCCAAATGGAAATACTTCTGGCAGTCCTTGTTTGCTGTGGCTATTGCCTTTTTTCTGTATGCCTCAGCAGAGCGTCCGGCCGAAACCAGTTTAGTGGTGCCTTTTATTAAAGACGTGCTGCCACAGCTGGGTTTTATCTTTATTGCCTTGTGTTATTTCGTCATCGTTGGTACCAGCAACGCGGTGAACTTAACCGACGGTTTAGATGGTTTAGCCATAGTGCCCACCATTATGGTGGCCTTTGCTTTTGCCATTATCGCTTACGCCAGCGGTAACGTGAATTTTGCCACTTACCTGAATATTCCTTATCTGCCTCATGCCAGTGAACTGGTGGTGGTCTGTGCTGCTTTAGTCGGCGCAGGCCTGGGGTTCCTTTGGTTTAACACTTACCCGGCTCAGGTTTTTATGGGCGATGTAGGTTCTTTAGCCTTAGGTGCGGTTTTAGGCGTCATTGCCATTTTAGTCCGTCAGGAAATTGTGCTCTTTATTATGGGTGGCGTCTTTGTGATGGAAACAGTGTCTGTGATTTTGCAGGTGGGTTCTTACAAATTGCGCGGTCAGCGGATTTTCCGTATGGCGCCTATTCACCATCATTACGAATTAAAAGGCTGGCCTGAACCCCGCGTTATAGTGCGGTTCTGGATTCTGTCGGTCATTTTTGTGCTGATTGGTTTAGCTACTTTAAAACTGAGATAAAAGATGAACGCTAAGTTGTTCCAGGGAAAACGTGTTGCTGTGATAGGACTGGGCCTTTCAGGTCTGGCCACAGTACGCTTTTTGCTGAAACAAGGCGTAAAACCAGTGCTGATGGATACCCGCTTAAAAGTGTCAGGGCTGGAACAAATTCCGGCCGACAAAGTGGACGGTATTTATTTAGGTGAACTGGACGCCAACCGCTTAGCTCATATGGATGTGTTGATCGTCAGCCCTGGCCTGGATCCTAAACATCCGGCTATACGTTTTGCTTTAGCCCAGGGTGCACATTTGATTGGTGATGTGGAGCTGTTTGCACTGCAAAACCAGAAACCTGTGCTGGCTATTACCGGTGCCAATGGCAAGTCGACAGTCACCAGTTTAACGGCCTATATGCTGCAATGTTCCGGCTTACGGGCTGTGGCAGCAGGCAATATTGGTTTGCCTATTCTGGATGCACTGCAAAGTGATGCCGATGTCTTTGTGCTGGAGCTGTCCAGCTTCCAGCTGGATACCACTCATTCGCTGCAAAGCAAAGCCGCCTGTATTTTGAATGTGACTGAAGATCATATGGACAGATACGGCACTATGGCCGCTTATGCTGCGTCGAAACAGCGGGTTTATCAGGGCACGGATCTGGCGATTTACAATAAAGCCGATGCTTTAACCACACCACAGACTTCAGTTTCATCTCTGGCTTTAGATTTAGCAGGTGCTGATTATGGCGTGGTTCAGCATCAGGGCGAAAGCTGGTTGCAAGTTCAGGGCGAGCTTTTAATGCCAGTACGTGAAATGACTATTGTTGGTCTGCACAATCAGTTTAATGCTTTAGCCAGTTGTGCTTTGGCGTTAGCCGCTGGTGCAACCCGGGAAGGTTTAATTCAGGCCTTAAAAACCTTTGTGTCTTTACCACATCGTTGTCAGTTAGTGCTGGACCATAAAGGCGTACGCTGGGTTAATGACTCCAAGGCGACTAATGTAGGCGCAACGCTGGCTGCTATTGCAGGTTTACGCTCTGAAGTGAAAGGCAAACTGATTTTAATAGCGGGTGGCGATGGTAAAGGCGCTGATTTCAGTGAGCTGGCGGCAGTGCTGCATCGTGATGTCGATCACCTTATTACTTTAGGGCAGGATGGTCCTGCGATAGCTGCGCTTAAAGCGGGCAGCTTTGAAGTGAAAGATTTACTGGCGGCAGTTAAAACTGCGGCTCAGCTGGCCACAGCCAATGATCTGGTGTTGTTGTCTCCTGCCTGCGCCAGTCTGGATATGTTTAAAAATTACGAGGACCGTGGCCAGCAGTTTGCTGCAGCGGTACAGAAGGTATGGTTATGAAGCAAATGCTGCTGAACCTGATCCCTTCCCCCACTGAAGCTATAGCTCAGTGGTGGCAACGTGACGAAGCCAATAGCTACGACAAGGTATTTCTGGTGCTGTTGGCCCTGGTGTTAGGTGTCGGCATTATTATGGTGACCAGTGCTTCAGTACCTGTGGCTGAGCGTCTGCACGGCAATCCGCTGCATTTTACTGTACGTCATCTGGTGTATTTGTTTATAGGCTTCGCCGCAGCCTATATGGTGTTGAATGTGCCTGTGTCCTGGTGGCATAACACCAATATTTTACTGCTGATGGTGGCTTTGGTGTTATTGATTGCGGTCTTATTGCTGGGCCGTAATGTTAATGGTTCAACCCGCTGGCTGGCTTTGGGGCCTATCAATATTCAGGCGGCTGAACCTGCCAAGTTGTTCTTTTTTGTCTACCTGTCCAGCTATCTGGTGCGTAAGCATGAAGAAGTCAGAGAGAATATCAAAGGCTTTATTAAGCCATTAATTATCTTGTTTATTCTGGCTGTGTTGCTGCTGATGCAACCTGATCTTGGCACTGTCATTGTGATGTTTGCCACTTCAGTGGTGTTGCTGTTTTTGGCGGGCGCTAAGTTGTGGCAGTTCTTTTGTCTGATTTTTACCGGTTTGGCCGCCATAGGGGTGTTAATTGTTTACAGCGAATACCGTTGGCGTCGTGTGACCTCCTTTTTAGATCCATGGGCCGACCCTTTTGGCAGTGGTTATCAGTTGACGCAATCCCTGATGGCTTTTGGCCGTGGCAGTTGGTTTGGTCAGGGCCTTGGCAACAGCGTACAAAAACTGGAATATTTACCCGAAGCCCATACCGACTTTATTTTTGCTGTGATAGACGAAGAAACCGGCCTGATCGGGGTTTTTGTGGTGCTTTGTCTGCTGTTTTTGCTGGTCAGCCGTGCTTTGTGGATCGGTAACAAAGCCTTGTTTAAAGGCATGAGTTTCCATGGCTTTTTAGCTTATGCGCTGGCGATTTGGATTGGTTTTCAAACCTGCGTAAACGTTGGCGTGGCCAGCGGTGTATTGCCTACCAAAGGTTTAACCTTGCCTTTAATGAGTGCTGGTGGCAGCAGTA
>CBIMJC010000183.1:0-8128 GCA_966244125.1 uncultured Rheinheimera sp. | reverse complement strand
AGCTGACCACAACACAGAAACGGTTTCAGCCACCAGATCTGTTTTTGGTAATTTGGCCAGACGACGTCTGTTTAACAAGGTTTGTAACATAACAGGCGAAATTCTCAGTCAATGGATTTAATTCGGGTCAGAGTAAAATTAAAGCTTTGATTTAATTTTACTCTGACCCGAATTATTTAATGGGTTGGATCTTGCCGCAAAATGGCACAAAGTCCTAGTGTTTTTCGTCCTTCACCGGCTTAAGCCGTACCGCCGACCGTCATCGCATCCAGTTTCAGCGTAGGTTGCCCTACCCCCACAGGCACACTTTGACCCTGTTTACCACAAACGCCTACACCAGCGTCCAGGGCTAAATCGTTGCCAACCATAGACACCTGTTGCATCGCCTCAGGGCCGTTGCCAATCAGGGTTGCACCTTTGATAGGAGCAGTAATTTTGCCATCTTCAATCAGATAGGCTTCGGAGGCGGAGAACACAAATTTGCCTGAAGTGATATCGACCTGACCGCCACCAAAATTCGGTGCGTAAATGCCTTTTTTCACGCTGCCGATAATTTCCTGCGGATCATAGTCACCCGCCAGCATATAGGTGTTGGTCATACGAGGCATAGGTAAATGGGCAAAAGACTCACGACGGCCATTGCCTGTTGGCGCCACATTCATCAACATCGCATTGTGTTTGTCCTGAATATAGCCCTTCAGAATACCGTTTTCGATCAACACGTTATACTGACTGGCAGTGCCTTCGTCGTCGATATTCAGTGAACCACGTCGATGGGCTAAAGTACCATCGTCCACAATAGTGCAATGTTTGGACGCGACCTGCTCACCTACACGGCCAGCGAAAGTCGAAGAGCCTTTGCGGTTAAAATCCCCTTCCAGACCATGGCCCACAGCTTCGTGTAACAACACACCTGGCCAGCCGGAACCTAACACCACAGGCATAGTGCCCGCTGGCGCATCCACCGCTGTTAAATTCACCTGAGCCATACGCACTGCTTCTCGGGCATACCCCTGCCAGCGTGGTGAACCATTAACATCTTCAAGGAAATACTGATAGTCAGTGCGGGCGCCACCACCACTGCCGCCCCGTTCACGACGGCCGTTGTGATGCAACAGCACTGAACAGTTCAGTCGCACTAAAGGACGGATATCTGTCGCAAAAGTACCATCTGAGGCCGCCACTAAAACTTCTTCATAGACGCCAGATAAACTGACCGCCACTTGCTCGGCACGGCTGTCCAGGCTACGGATAAAAACTTCCATCTGCTTTAGCAGCTCCACCTTGGCGGTATTATCTAAACTTTGCAGTGGCTCACAAGGCAAATAAATCTGTGGCTGGCTTTGTTGCTTAAACACCTGCACTGAGCCTTGTTTACCAGCACCAGCTATACCACGGGCCGCTTCAGCCGCCTGCTTTAAAGCAGCTGCAGAAATGGAGTCGGCATAAGCAAAACCGGTTTTTTCGCCGCTGATAGCCCGCACCCCCACACCACGCTCGATGTTAAAAGAGCCGTCTTTGACCAGACCATCTTCCAGCGCCCAGGACTCATGCACACTGGACTGAAAATACAAATCGGCGTAATCCAGTTTGTGTGCAAACAAAAAACCTAAGCTTTGTTGTAAATCACTGGCGCTTAAGTCACTGGCGCTTAACAGGTTGTGTTCGACGTTACTCATGCTTTGAACTCACTTTGAAATCTGTTGTGATGCCGGACTGGCATTTTCTCTGCCAGCTGCTGGCAAAGATCTAAATCTGCTTCGACACTCAGTACCATTTCACTGCTGCCATCGGCTTCGGCCAGAATGCGGCCCCATGGGTCGATAATTAAGCTATGGCCATAGGTCTGGCGGCCATTAAGATGAGTGCCCACCTGAGCCGGAGCCACGACAAAACTCTGGGTTTCGATAGCCCGGGCTCTTAACAGGGTATGCCAATGCGCCTGCCCTGTCACAGTGGTAAAAGCCGAAGGCGCAGCCATCACATTCATGCCCTGCGCAGCTAAGGCCTGAGCTAAACCGGGAAAACGCATATCGTAACAAATCAGCATACCCAGTTTGAGGTTCGCCAGTGGTACCAGACTGAGTTTATCCCCAGGCATAGTAGCAGCCGACTCCAGATACTGTTTACTGCTGTCATTAACTAAGGCATCAAATAAATGGATTTTCTGATAATCAGCAACCAATTCGCCGTCCGGGCTGTATAACAAACTACTGGCAGCAAAACGTGTTGGATCAGAAGTTTGGGTCGGCAAAGTACCCACTAATAAATGCAGCTGATGCTTTTTTGCCAAAGCTGCATAAGCGGATTGCAAAGGACCACAACCTAAGGCTTCCGCCAATTGCAGGTTTAAGCCATCAGGACCGGCAAATACAGCCACACCTTCAGGCAATACAGCCAGATGTTGTGATGCTTTGGGCAACTGCGCCAGTAACTGATCCACTTTCGCCAGATTCACCAAAGGATTAGGGCCACTGGTCAGCTGAATAGCCGACAAACGCCAGGGTTTAGCCATTGGCTTTCTCCCTGGTTTTATCCTTTGCTTTACTGCTTGCTGCAGGTTTGACAGGCTTTTGTTGCGATTCTTGTTCCTGCTGCAAACGTAAGCGTTTTTCCTGCTCAGCTTTTAATAATTCAGAACGTGGGATCTCCACTTCTGTGGTATGACGCGCCACTTCCACCACTTCAGGCTGGTCAAAATTACCTGTGACGACAAAATTGACTTTGGACACCACTTCAGCCGACTCAACAATTTCATCCAGAGCCAAAGCAGCTAAACCTGTGGCCGGATTAAACTGCAATAAAGCCACTAACACGGGCAAACTCGAAGTAATCTTAGGTAAAAACGCCATCTGATAATCCAGCTGTCTTGTGACTAAATCAGCATAACCCTGAATTTCAATTTTACCTGCTGCGCCGTCCACCATGGTATTGTTGGTATGGACTACACCTTTATCCAGCTGCAAATCACCTTTCATTTCGGTGTAGAAAAAACCTTTGGAAAAAATATCCCTGAAGTCCAGTTTCAGCTTACGCACTAAAGACCCCAGGCTGAACAAGGACAATAAACGCGCGCCTTTGTCGCTGACTTCAGACAAAGAGCCTTCTCCTAATTGCCAGTTCAGTTTGCCGCCCAAGGTGGCGTAATTAAACTGAGTAGGGCCACCAGCCCAGCTTAAATTTTCGATTTGAACCTCGGCAGAACTGCCCGCTATGGCCGAGCTTAAATGGTAGTCTTTCATCAACTGACCAAAGTCAGGACTGATTAAAGTAGCAGATACAGTAGTGACACCAGCTTCAGCATCTTTTTGCCATGAGCCTTTGATACTTAACTGGTGATTTTTATAACGGGATTCAAAACTTTGTATCAGTAAACGCTCACCGTCTGATTCGGTTTGCATCGTCAGTTGGCCTAAATCAAAAGGCCCAAATACGCAGCTTTTGCAATCCAGTTTGATTGGCGGCAAATCGGCCAGCCAGGGCATAGGTTCAGGTTTCACCACTTCCGCCAGAGCTTTGGCAATTTGTTGCTCTTTGGTCAGCCTGGCTATGGCTTCAGCCTGGGCTATAGCTTCAGCTTCAGCTGCAGCCGGGTCATAGGGGAATAATTTTAAAAACTCCAGACTGGCGTCAATGCCTTGCGCCATAAAGTCTTTTGCCAATCTGAGCTGACCTTTGGTTTGAGTAGACTGGATATCCAGTAGCCAGGCCTCAGCTTGTGGTTTTAACTGCAGTTGCAGCTCGTCCAACTGAATATCCTCTGTCACTGCCAGTGTATGTACTTTGGCTTTGACTGAAGTTAAGGCAGGTAATAATCCGGCTTCATCCGACTGCTGACTGACTTGCTGGCGGATCAGCTCAAACCAGGGCATAAAGTCAGTTTTATCCAGATTGGCGCTGATGGTAAAACCATCAGCAAAACCGGCATTTTCTTTGCTGCCTAAACTTAAATGAGCCCGTCCTATCTGGCCCTGGGCATGCACATAACTGGCGTCAAAAAACACCAAATCCTGATAAGTTAAGGCGATGACTGAGTTGTCCTGACTGCCACTGGACGACCAGAACACAGTGCCTGCCTGGCCGGACTTTTTCGCTAACGGAGCAGGCAGCAGCAATTCGGTATCTGTTAAGTCCAAAGCTAAATCGGCCTGATAGGTATAACCTTCGCCCGCCAGTAATAAATCCAGCTTAAACTGCCAACTCAGAGGACCAGTGGCAAACTGCTCCAGCTGCGGGGCCAGACTCAGTAATAATTCCTGACTGTTCTGCAAACCCTGGCTCAACAAAGATACTTTGTAGTTGTCCTGCTGTTGTGCACCACGAAAACCAAACTGCACCGGAATATTGCTGATAAAAAGCTGTAAATCATCGGCTGTCAGCACATCGTTATGAAACTCCAGCCGGCCTGTCAGATTCTCTCCGACCAAAGCAGGCGCTGACAAAGCCACGCCATTACGTTCAAAGTCGATAGCCCCTTTCACATCGACTGTCGGTTCATTCAAACCAATAGTCAGACGCACATCACCTTTAACAGGCCCTGTCACCCCTAAATAAGCCAGAGTTTCACCGACAGAATCATGCAAAGGTGAGGCCTGCATCAGGGTAGTTACCTGCTCAGCCAGCAATTGTTGTTTGATATCAATAATTAAGTTGTCGGCGTTGTATAAGTCAGGAATACCCACCTGTACACCTTGATCCACCGGGGCATCAACCAGATAACCGGATTTGCTGCTGATCAGCATCGAGGCATTTTCAAACAATAACTCGGCAGATAAATCCGTTAAGCTCGGCCAGTGTTCATCAAATAAAAACTCGGCATTGCTGACATTGGCCAGAGCCTGAAACACCCCGTCTTTTTCAGCATAAGGGTAGGCTGAAAAATCACCGGACCACAGCACTTTGCCTGAACTGACCTCCCCTGAAACCAGCGCAGGTTTAAGATAATTAATCACAGACTCCGGCATATAAAATTTCGGGAAAAACTGTTCTGCGTTTTGTACCGGCACGCCATGCAGTTCGGCCACTAAATCCATATCAGGTTTATCGTCCAGATTGACCACCAGCTCAGCTTCCAGAGAAAAAGCGTCTTGCCATAAGCTCAGATAAGGCACCAGAATTTGCCAGTTGCCTGCGCGTTTACGCCAGGCCAGTTCTAATTCAGCGCCTTTATAGCTCCAGTCTTTACTAAAAGCCTGGCCCCATTTCAGCGTGCCGTCTTCCGCTTTTAACCCCAGCCAGCCAAAGTACGGCGACGCGACAAAACGGCCGTTGAAGCCATTAACGCCCGGTACATCAGCCACAGGCGCTGAGGAAAACTCATTAAACTGCCCGGACAAATACCACTGATCATGTTCTGTAATTAAATCCAGCCGCTCCACTTTGCCATCCAGTTGATAAGACAGCAGCGATTGCAATTGCTCCGAACCATCAGAAAACAATTCCAATAAAGGACGGGCGACAACCAGCTGCAAATTCTGTAACGAGGCCTGATAACCTGATTCATTCTGACTCAATTGCAGTTGCAAACCAGGCCAGCTTTGACTGCTGTTACTTAAGGTCATAGGGCTGGAACTTAAATTCCAGCCTTTGGCCATAGGCACCCAACGCAGATAACCGTCAGATAAGGCCACTTTATTCCAGACCCCGTCTTTCAGCCAGCCGACATTGTTGTCCGACAAAGCCACGTCAATTTGCTGTAACTTACCGGCTTTAATATCGCCCCAGGCGGCAAAGTTTAGTTTGGCGCTGTTCAGTTTGCGGGTTTGAGGTAATAACTGCTGAAACCAGGGTAATAAATCCAGTTGCTGACTGGCCAGATACAACTGGCCCTGAGCTTTGGACGGCTCACCTGTTAAATCGATAATAAAAGATAAGGTATTGGCCGTGACATCAGCCACTGACAACTCGCCCCAGCCCTGATGCCGTTCACCATCGTTTTGCCAGTTCAGGGCTTTAATTTCTAAGCGGATATCTTCATTTTGCGTATTGTTAAACACCAGTTGGCTGTCGAGCACGGAGAAATGCTGCAGTTGCTTAAAAAACAAATCCTGCAAGGCATCAAATAATTGCTGGTTGTCCGTCGGAGCCGCCACGCCACTGCCTAACCAACGCTGGGCATCCACTCTGTAGGTTAAACCTGTCAGTTCAAAGTGAGCAGCACTGAGTTTCATGGTGCGCAGCGAACGCCAGAAATCCAGCCGGACTCCGGTTTCCCTGACAGTTAATTGGGGCTGATAACTGCTGTCCAGCACTTCCAACTGCTGCAATACCAGCGCAGGACCAGTGCCCTGCCAGCCAGCAGACAAAGCGCCAATCCGCACTTCGGTGCCATATTCGGCTTTGATCCACTGTTCAATATCGGTTTTATAACCAGGGGCATAAGGCAGGCCAAAACGCAGGGCTGAAACTAAGGTGGCCATCAACACGACGAAGATAGCAAAAAAGATCCAGAGTTTATGTAAGCAATAAAACCAGGCCTGCTTTACCGTTCGCACTACATCATCACCACATCAAATTGTTCCTGACCATACGCAGGTTCGATCACAACACTGATCTGCTTTCCGATAAAAACTTCGAGTTCAGCCATGCTGTGAAATTCATCATTAATTAGTGCATCTTTTACCGCAGGAGAGGCATAAACCACAAATTTATCTGCCACATAAGCCCGGTTCACCCGCACTATTTCCCGCAAAATTTCAAAACAGACGGTTTCAACAGTTTTTAAACTGCCACGGCCAGCGCAAACAGGGCATTCACCGCAGAGCACATGTTCCAGACTTTCGCGGGTGCGCTTACGGGTCATTTCAACCAGACCCAACGCAGAAAAACCGTGGATATTGGTTTTGGTTTTATCCCGGCCTAAAGCCACTTCTAAACTATGCAGCACACGTTTCTGGTGCTCTTCGCTTTGCATATCGATGAAGTCGATAATAATAATGCCGCCCAGATTACGTAATCTCAGCTGACGGGCTATGGCCTGAGTGGCTTCAATATTGGTGTTAAAAATGGTTTCTTCTAAGTTGCGGTGACCAACAAAAGCCCCGGTATTGACGTCTATAGTGGTCATGGCTTCGGTTTGATCGATCATCAGATAACCGCCACTTTTCAGCATGACCCTGCGCTCCAGTGCGCGCTGGATTTCATTTTCGACATCAAATAAATCGAAGACAGGCCGCTCGCCCGGGTAATACTCCAGCCTGGCCGTCATCTCTGGCACAAACTCTTCAGTAAAGGCATGCAGTTGCTGATAGGTCAGCTTACTGTCAATCCGCACCCGCTCTAAATCAGAGCCAACAAAGTCACGCAAAATACGGTAGGCCAGCGTGAGCTCTTCATACAACATGGTTTCTTTGCGGGCATTTTTTTTACGTTTTAATACCTTGGCCCACAACTTCTGTAAAAACTTACCATCGTGCAGCAGTTCATCTTCACCTGCACCTTCGGCTGCAGTGCGGACTATGTAACCCCCACTTTCATCCAGACAAGTGCTGACAATGTCTTTTAAGCGCTGACGTTCAGCTTCACTTTCAATACGTTGTGAAACACCGACATGAGCAGAGCCTGGCATAAAGACCAGATGGCGGCTGGGTAAAGTGATATCTGTGGTTAAACGGGCACCTTTAGTACCTAATGGGTCTTTCACCACCTGCACCAGCAAAAACTGGCCTTCATGCACTAACAGACGAATATCTTTGACAGGGCCGGCTTTCAGTTCGGCATCCGCTATATTTAACCCGGCAGTGACAATATCTGAGGCATGTAAAAAAGCAGCTTTATCTAAGCCAATATCGACAAAAGCAGCCTGCATACCAGGTAAAACCCGGCTGATTTTGCCCATATAAATATTGCCGACCAGACCATGTTTGGCCTGCCGCTCGATATGCACTTCCTGTAAGACACCGTTTTCAATCAAAGCCACCCGGGTTTCACTTGGCGTGACATTGATCAGTAATTCTGCGCTCATTGCTGCTCCTTCAGAGTCTGCAGCAGCTGTGCGGTTTCATACAAAGGCAAACCGACCACAGCAAAATAACTGCCATCTATGCGTTGTACAAACTGCCCCGCCAGTCCCTGAATACCATAACCCCCGGCTTTATCCGCAGGTTCACCTGTGTGCCAATACCAGAGT
>CBIMJC010000182.1:0-8234 GCA_966244125.1 uncultured Rheinheimera sp. | reverse complement strand
CAAAGTCTGTACTTGCTGACAAGTTCAGATCGCCCACCTGAACTCCGGCCAGATGATGACCCGTTAGCTTAATCCACCCAGTGGAACCACGAATTTCCAGCACAAAATGCGCATCTTCAGGTGGAATACCAGCCAGTACCTGCACAGAGACAGAGGCACCTAAAGCTGTTTTTGCTATCAAATCCAGATGATCAGGGATTTCACGAACAGAAGTTTCACCTGTATCTACCAGTTGGATCTCTGGCCACAGCAGCTCAGTGCGGGCGTCAACTTCAGTGATGCTGCCAAGTACAGCTTCAACTACATCCAGTACATGAGCTGTCGTAATAGTCAGAAAACTTGCACCTGAGGCTGCTTTGTTGAAGTAGTCATAGACACTGGGGGACTGAGGGCCAAATCCGAAGGTGGTTGCCCTGACATTCGCAGACATCAGCTTGCCAATTTTGCCTGCAGCTATTAGCTCTGCAGCGCGCCGCACTGAAGGATTCATCCGTCCCTGCAGGCCAATAGCTGTATGCAACGAACCCACTGCAGCAGCCATCTGTTCAGTTTCCGCCAGAGTCGAACCTAAAGGGGCTTCACAATAGACGGCTTTGTTCGCAGCCAAAGCTGCCAGTACCAATTCCTTATGTGCAGGTACCTTGACGGCAATGGTGACAATATCAATGCTATCGTCGTTAATCAGATCGTAAGGGTTGGCGTACCAGCGTTCAGCCCCAAAAGCTTCTGCAGCTGTTTTGGCACTCTCTTCTCGGCGGGTTGCCACTGCGGCAAGCTGCAATGCTGGGTTCGCCTGAATAGCCGGAATGTGTGAGGCTCCGGCCCAGCTGGCCTGTGTGTCTGCGCCGATAATTCCAACACGTAATTGTGTAGTCGACATAGGTTTTCTCCGTTGAAAGGGTGAAACAAAATGGGGATCTGAGGTTGATTCAGAATGGAATATCCGGAGCAACCACAGTGGTGTTGAGGGAGCTCTTGTTCATCTTTTGGATGAAGTCGTCCCTTGTGCTTTGGCTGTTGTACTGATAGATGTAAGTAAATTGAGGTTTGAAGGCTTGCACTGCCTGAATCGCGTCATTCACCCCCATGGCATAAGGTGGGTATAACGGCAGGAAGGCGATATTGATATTTTTCAGTTGCAGCAATTCTGGTGTGGCATCTGTGGAACCTGCGATATATAGCCGCTTACCATCAACAGTCAGCACATAACCATTCCCTCTACCAAAGGGGTGCCAGCGTGCTGACAGGACCTTCAGGCCGTAAGCCGGAATAGCTTCTACTCTGATGTTACCTAATTCCGACATTTCACCATTGGCCAAATCAATAGCCTTGCTTTTCAGGCTGGCCGGAAGTTGCTGCATAACAAAAGGCGGCACTACTATGCGCGTATTCGGACCCGCAATCTGTTCCAGCGTTGTGTTATCAAAATGTTCGTGATGCTCATGGGATATCAGAATAAGGTCTGGTGTTGGATAAGCTGAGTACCGGGTTTTTCCCTGAGTAGGGTCGGTGTAAATCACTCCGGCTGGCGTTTCAATCACCACACTCATCTGCATCACCTGACTGACGAGAATAGTACCGGTTGCTGACGCAAAACTGCTTTTGCCGGATGCCTCATTAGTGGGATCTGCCTTGGCAAAGATTGCTGTGCAGCACAGCAGTAGCAGGCAACTTAACAGCACAGCAATACGGAGTTTTTGCTGAGGATGAAGAGGTAACCGCTTTATCACTATCATGTCAGATCTCTCAGAGCTGTTCAGGAAGATCAAATCATAAGTATTGCATTGGTCAAAAAGAAGATTAGAATCCAGACATGAGAGTTAAGCTCAGGTTTACAATAACGTCATGAATCCGTCTTTGCTGCCATCCCTGGCCTGGTTTACCCATATAGCCCGGCACCTTAGTTTTACCCGTGCAGCAGAAGAAATGGGCGTGTCCCGTGCCGCTTTGTCGCAGAATCTGAAGGCTTTGGAGCATCAGCTCGGCGTAAAGCTGCTGTATCGCACCACCCGAGATATGTCGCTGACAGAAGCGGGTCATCAATTGTTTAATACTCTGAATAGCAGTCTGGCTTACATTGAAGATGCAGTCCAAAACTTAGGGGATAGCGCAGCAGAGCCGTCAGGCCTAATCCGGGTCAATACCTCACGACTGGCTGCACGAACTTTAGTAGAACCTCAGTTGGCTGAATTTTACCGGCGTTATCCGCAGATCCGGCTTGAATTGATTCTGGACGATACGCTGTCCAATATTATTGCCGATGGCTGCGATTTCGGCATACGTTTAGGCCGAAGCCTTGCCGAACATGTGGTTGCTGTCCCTGTGAGTCCTGAGCTTGCTATGGTGGTAGTGGGCGCCCCGTCCTATTTTGAGCATTATGGGGTACCAAAAACTCCGGCAGATCTGGCACAGCACAACTGCATCAATTATCGTTATGCCAGTACTGGAGCTATCCGTGCATGGGATTTCAACGAGCCAGGTAAGGAAGGGAGATATTTTACCCAAGCCGTGGCTGGAAATCTGACGCTGAATGATGATCAAAGCATGATAAGGGCAGCACTGCAGGGGATTGGACTAAGCCAGCATCTTGATATTTCGATTCAGCAGCACCTAGCCGATGGTAGTCTGGTGCAGGTGTTAACTGACTGGACCCATCGTCAGGCTGGTTTTTATTTATACACTCCGTCACGGCAGCATATGCCATCCAAAGTGCGTGCGCTGCTCGACTTTCTGAGAGAGAAACGAGCGGAGATATCTGCGACTTAGCTATTGCCCGTCATCTTCTCCACCAGATAATCAACAAAGACCCGGATTCTGGCGGGCATAGTATGACCACCAATAAAAACCGCATGAATGGCTTCACGGTCCTGCGGATTGTACTCTTCAAGTAAAGCTACCAGCTGGCCTGTGGCTAGTGCCTGCTGCACATGAAAACGGCCAACACGGGTAATGCCTATGCCCTGCATGGCCAGTTCTACCAGGGTTTCACCATTGTTTGCTATCACATTGCCGCTGACTGCGAGCATATAGTCCTGATTATTCTCACGAAAAGGCCAGCCAGGTTCTAAGCGTCTGAAACTGAAATCCAGACAATTGTGCTTTGTTAGATCCGCTGGTGTTTGGGGTACTCCGGCTTTGGCCAGGTATTCAGGGGATGCAAGCACAACCCGGCCAGTTTCACCCAAACGGCGGGCATGCAGGCCGCTATCCGGTAAGGGGCCAAAACGAATAGCTACATCGACATGGCCAGCATGAACATCGCGGATTTGGTCAGACACATCAATTTCAAGGCGGATATCCGGGTAGCGTTGCAAAAACTCTTTCAGTAGCGGCACTATAGTCAGGCGGCTATGTGCTGTTGCAGTTGTCACTTTGATGGTGCCACTTGGACTGCCCCTGCTGGCAATGCTGCTTTCGGTGTCTTCTAAATCTTTTAAAATTCGCCGGGCGGCCAGTGCATAAGATTCCCCTTCACTGGTTAAGCGCAGTTTACGGGTGCTGCGCACTATCAGCCTGACCCCCAGACGTTTCTCAAGACGGGTCATAATACGGCTGACTGCGGATGGCGTAAGATCTAACTCACGGGCTGCGGCACTTAAACTTCCGGTACAGGCAACGGATAAGAAGGTTTCCATTTCAGCTGTTCGATCTGTTTTTCCTGTCTTTTCAGCGCTCATTTGTGACTCCGAAGCAAAACTGAATGTATCCTGCGCTACTTTTTCTGAGTGTTGTGATTGTTTATATTCCTTCGCGTCACAAATTAGCGAGACTTTGCATGAAAATCAATATTCCTTTACTGGCCCTTGCTTTGGGGGCTTTTGGTATAGGTGTCACCGAGTTCTCCCCTATGGGGATGTTACCTGTGATTGCCAATGACTTAGCTGTTTCTATTCCAACAGCGGGCATGTTAATTAGTGCCTATGCCTTTGGTGTGCTGATTGGCGCACCTTTGATGACCCTAGTCTTTGCCAATATGAGCCGCCGCAATCTACTGTTGTTATCTATGGGCATTTTTACTCTGGGTAATCTGATCTCCGCCCTGGCAGATAGCTACAACCTGTTGTTATTTGGCCGTATTGTCACCTCCTTTAATCATGGAGCTTTTTTTGGCGTTGGCTCTGTGGTTGCTATGAGTATTGTACCGCCAGAAAAACGCTCTGCTGCCGTAGCAGCTATGTTCTCCGGCTTGACTATTGCGACTATAGGCGGAGTGCCTTTGGCTGCTTATATTGGTGAAGTTATTGGTTGGCGTCCTGCTTTTTTTGCTATGGCCGTTATAGGGCTAGTGACTATGCTGGCGCTGCGCTTGTCATTACCGCCACTGGCGAATGAAGGCAAAGCCAATGTGCGCAATGAACTCAGAGTGTTGGCCAAAGGCCCGGTGTTAGCGGCCTTGTTGTTAACAGTGGTCAGTTCAAGCTCAATGTTTACTGTCTTTACCTACATAGTGCCTATTTTGCAGGATGAAACCCATGCATCCACTGCTTTTGTTACCTCTATGCTGGTGTTGTACGGCACAGGTTTGGCGGTAGGGAATTATCTGGGCGGCCGTTTTGCCGACCGTTCGCTGAGCTTAACGCTGATCAGCTCTTTAGTGGCTGTCACTCTGTTATTAGTGCTGTTTTCTGCCACTGCGTCATTGCCAATGATAGTTGCACCTTTGATTTTTTTGTGGGGTATCGCCAGTTTTGCTTTGGTTCCACCACTGCAATCCTTAGTGGTACAAGAAGCCAAAGCCGCACCCAATTTAGCCGCGGCCATGAATATAGGGGCTTTTAATCTGGGCAATGCTTTAGGTGCGGTCCTGGGGGCGGCCATCATTAAAACAGGTTTAGGTTTGAGTTACGTGCCTTTGGCTGGTGCCGGTACTGCTCTGCTTGGACTTATTATGGTGTTCTGGTTTATGCGTAGTCGTCAGCAACGCAGCCAACAAAGCCCGGTCCCGGCTTGCTAGATACTTGACTTGTGGTTGCAGCCAGATCTGCTTGTAGCACTCTGGCTGCTTTGCTTCGTTAGAGCTTTGGAACAGGCTGAGAAAAAGCGGCCAGTATATACACCAGCGGCGCATTCCAGTTGATAGCAACTTCGTTACTGGCATAGCTGCAGTAGTCATCGGTATAAGATTTTGCCGGCAATTTGCTACTGTATTGGCATTTGTCTTGTTGTCCAGGTTGCGCACCACCCGCCAGCCAACCTGGTACCGGGGCTTGTATAGCGTCAGCTTCAGAAGGGCGGTGATGGATATGTTGCGGGCTTTTGACACCAAAACCTGTGACATAAGATAAATCCAGCGGATTACGGCCCAGCACATAATCCAGCAGGCCTTGTATAGCTTCCATATAGCCAGCTTTTGCCATGATTTGATTGGCTTTATACAGCAAAATGGCTTTATTCAGCGCCACTGCGTTACTGCCCCAGACAAAATCTTCCGGCACCATAGCTACTTTATAAGCTGATGCCTGATGCTGAGTCACAAACTGATCGGCCACTGTGGTTATGGCACTGAACACCAACTGGCGTTGCTCTGCTGTTAAACGCTGCGCCTCTTTTGCCAAAGAGAAATAACCCAAAGCGGCAACCGAAGCCCAGGACGCAGTTTGTACTGGCTGAGCCAACTGAAAAAACTGCTGCAGGTAAGGCCGTTCGCCGGTAAGCAGATACAGCTCTGCTGCGGCCCAGGCAAATTCATCGGCCAGATGTTTATCGCCATAAGCGCCTGTGCTGACATCTGCAGGTTGTTGATAATAAATAGCCGGATTTTTACCAGCCCATTGCCAGGCCAATAGGGCTTGTTGCCTGAACAACGCCGCTTTGCCTGGTTGCTGTGCTTCAAATTCGTTCAGCACTCTGCTGGCTTTGGCCATCACAGCGGCAAAGTTTAAAGTGGCTGCTGTGGTTTTTTGCACCAGATAACGTGCTGCTGTTGCCTGATCTGGCATCACAGTGCCATCAAAATTCAGATTGGTCAGTTTATGGTATACACCGCCGTCGGCCGGGTCTTGCATACTGCTGATCCAGTCCAGATTCCATAACACTTCATCCAGCAAGTCCGGCATGCTGTTGCCGGATTCAGGGATAGTCCATTGCCGCTGACTATAAAAATCTTTGAAATCAGTCCAGGCATCTAACAAGGTAAAAGTACTGATGCCGGAATTTACTATGTATTTATTGTAATCACCGGCGTCATACCAGCCTTTGGGCGACTGCACTATTGTGCCTGTTGGTCTGCTGGCTGAGGCAGCAGAAGCATGAATTTTTACCTGATGATCCGGGTGTCCGGCCGGGCGGGCCCAAACACCTGCATAAGCCGGATCCAACTGCTGTGAAGCGCGATTAAAGTAGTAGGCTTTGATCGCTGCATCATGCAGCTGCGCATAAGGTTGATTAGCGATCTGCAGTTCGACAGGGGCATAACCTGCAACCTCCAGCCGGTAACGGCCATGGGTTTGTACTTGGGTAAAATCAGCAATACTGACGCTTTCACCGGCCGGAGCCCACAGTTGTGCTTCCGAACTTTGACCTTTAAACACAAGCTGGCCTGCCGGCAAGGCAATCAGCTGAAAAGCCTGTTTGGTTTTTCCCGGGATCACCGCCAGCTTTTGGCCCTGGGTCAGGTAACCTGTTTGATTCACTTTAAGCAAGGCTGATGGCTCTGCGGCGTGGCAGCTGATCGCAGAAGCAAGACAAAACACAGCAATAAGTTGGCGCATCACAACATCCTTTCCAAGAGATCCAGCGGCAGACTTCAACCTTATTGTATTGCTCAGGTTGAAGTCTGTGAGTTCTGAAAGCTAGGCCAAAATCCTGGCTGCTATTGCTTCAGCATTAAAACCAAAATAATCCAGCAAAGCAGGGCCAGGCGCTGATTCACCAAAGCTGCTCAAGCCAATAATCAGGCCTTTTTTGCCAACGTATTTGTACCAGAAGTCCGGGTGTGCTGCTTCTATCGCAACAATTTGTGCCTGTTCAGGCAGCACCGAATCACGGTAAAACTCAGATTGCTGGTCAAACAAAGTGGTGCTTGGCATAGACACCACATTGACTTTTTTACCTGCGGCACTGAGTTTGTCAGCTGTATCACAAGCCAGTTGCAGCTCCGAACCCGTAGCGACCAGTACCAGATCTGGCGTAGCGCCACAGTCTTTTAAAATATAACCCCCTTTGCTGATTAACCTGATTTGCTCCGGATTACGCTGGAACTGACGCAGATTTTGCCGGCTGAATACCAAGGCCGAAGGCGACGTTGTAGTGGTTAAGGCCGTTTTCCAGGCCACAGCGGTTTCAGTGAGATCGGCAGGGCGCCAGGTCACCAGATTGGGTGTCGTCCTTAAGTTGGTCAGTTGTTCTACAGGCTGGTGGGTTGGGCCATCTTCGCCCTGACCTATAGAATCATGGGTAAAGACATAAATATTCGGCAGCTTCATCAGCGCCGACATCCGCACTGCATTACGGGCGTATTCCATAAACATCAGGAAAGTCGCGCCGTAACAGCGAAAACCACCATGGGCTGTGATGCCATTCATAATGGATGCCATACCAAATTCGCGTACACCGTAATAAATATAGTTGCCGGAGCTGTCCTCTTTGCTCAGGCCTTTGCTGCCTGCCCATAACGTCAGGTTCGAGCCAGCCAGGTCGGCTGAACCGCCTAACACCTCAGGCAGCAATGCCGCAAAGTGGGCGATACAAAGCTGTGAAGCTTTACGGCTGGCAATATCCTGCTGCTGGTTTTGGCAAGTTTCGATAAAGCTTTGTGTGACTGCTTCAAAGTTGGCTGGCAACACTCTGTCGATCACCCGGCGTTGGTATTCAGCGGCCAGTTCCGGGTATTCTGCTTTATAAGCGGCAAATAGTTCTGTCCATTGGTGCTCCAGTGCCGCGCCTTTGGTTTTACTGTCCCAGGCGGCATAAATTTCGGCCGGAATTTCAAAAGGTGCATAAGGCCAGTGCAGAAATTCGCGGGCTTTGGCGATTTCACTGTCGCCCAGTGGAGAGCCGTGGCAGTCATGTGAGCCTGATTTATTCGGACTGCCAAAGCCGATAATGGTTTTGCAGCAAATCAGCGTGGGTCTGTCAGTGACCACCTGAGCTTGTTTGATGGCATCGGCAATTTGGGCCGGGTTATGGCCATCCACAGAAATCACCTGCCAGCCATACGCATGAAAACGAGACGGTGTGTCGTCGGTAAACCAGCCTTCCACATGACCATCAATAGAAATGCCATTGTCATCTCA
>CBIMJC010000181.1:0-8304 GCA_966244125.1 uncultured Rheinheimera sp. | reverse complement strand
ACAGCAAAAAGACATACAGATCCGGCGCTGGCAGAAGCGCGGAGAAATCAGGTCCTGACAGCGGCAGCCGAGTGTTTCCGCCGTAAAGGTTACCATGGTGCTGGTATGGCAGAGATTTCAAAAACTGCAGGGATGAGCCCGGGCCATATTTACAATTATTTCGACAGTAAAGAAGCCATTATCGAAGCTATTATTCAGCGCGATATGGAAGAAATGTTTTCTGTCTTTCAGCAGTTTGAAGATGATCCGGGTGAGCTGCTGACCATTATGCTGGATGGCGCAGATCAGGGGGTCGAACGCCATATAGATAAAGACAAAAATGCTCTGGAGCTGGAAATGCTGGCCGAAGCTGCACGCAATCAAAAAATGGCATTTTTGATGCAGCAGTCCGATACCCATGCCCGGGCCAGAATGCGGCGTTTATTAACAGGGGAACGTAGTCTGGTGAAGGACTCAACAGACAAAGAGCTGGACGCCCGTATCAATGTCATTTTTGCCATGATAGGAGGTTTAGCAATACGCCGGACTTTGTATCCTGAGCTGCAAAAAGATACGATCTTGCTGGCACTGCGCCCTGCGCTTCGGACCTTATTGTCGCCCTTTGAATAAGCATTTTTATAGGGCAGCGCCCGCTGCCTTATGCTGCTTTGCCCTGAAATTGATTCATGGTGGCGATAGCGCTGGCCCAAAACCGGATCGAGCTTGTGTCGTTGCGCTGTACAGCGCTTTGCACCGCTTCTTTTGCTTTTGCCATAAAATCAACAGCACTAGTATCAGCACCGCTTTGATCATCAGAACTTTCAGTTTTTCCTGAATACAATAACACCCGAAACGCCTGCTCCTGCTCAGCAGGAATTTTGCCGCTCTGAAGGCCTTTGGTCAGCCAGTCGGACAATTGCTTGCGGCTCATCCTATCAAAAGTCAGGGTTTTACCGTCTCCCACCTGGCCTGTGCCGTTGTCTACAGGCTTGTCTGCAGGATCCGCTACAGACTGAGCTTCCTTTTTCGCCACTGCCGCATACATAGCCGAGTACTGACCAGAGCGGATTTGGCTTAATGTTTCAAAAAGATTGCTGTTATCCAGTTTCATAAAATGCGTCCTTTAGTCCTTGCGAACAGCAAAGCAAGATATAAGCCAGTATTCGGGACAGTATTTTGACAACACAGATCCTGGCCTGAACACCCGCTATCAAAGTCACAAAGCGGCAGATACAATGCGGCATATTTTTGAATCTTCAGAGGGAAAAATGAAACAACAGCTGCAACAAAAAGCACAACAACTGGTGGAGAAAAACTGGTTTAGCCACAGTATCTTAGTGCTGATTTTAATCAATGCCATTTTATTAGGGCTGGAAACCTCAGCCACGCTGATGCAAAACTTTGGGACCCTGATCCTACTGGCAGACAAGGTATTGCTGTCGGTTTTTGTGCTGGAATTGCTGCTGCGGATTTTTGCTTATCGCATCAACTTTTTTAAAGACTCCTGGAGTTTGTTTGATTTTGCGGTGGTGGCTATAGCCCTGATGCCTGCCACAGGACAATTTTCGGTGCTGCGGGCTTTACGGGTATTGCGGGTACTACGTTTATTGTCGATTGTGCCTTCGATGCGCCGCGTGGTCTCAGCCTTACTGGGTTCTTTACCCGGTTTAGGCTCCATCGCTATGGTGTTAGTGCTGATTTATTACGTCTTCGCCGTCATCGCAACCAAGTTGTTTGGTCAGGCTTTCCCTGAATGGTTTGGCTCTCTTGGTGCCTCTTTTTACACCCTGTTTCAGGTGATGACATTAGAAAGCTGGTCCATGGGCATTTCCCGTCCTGTGATGGAACAGTACCCCTACGCCTGGGCCTTTTTTGTGCCTTTTATCCTGATCGCCACTTTTACCATGCTGAACCTTTTTATCGCCATTATCGTCAACACCATGCAAACCTTTACCGATCAGGAACATGCAGCAGAACGGGCAGAAGATAAAAAAGCGGAGCAGGCTGAACAACAACTGGTGCATCAGCAACTGGCCGATATCCAACAGCAGTTAAAAGCCCTGAAGGCACTGCTGCAACAACAGCAGAAGTAGTTTTCTGTCCGGAGGCCACACTCAGGGTGGCCTCTTTACTCTTTGTGCTTTGCATTCCTTTTCTGCTCCGGCTGGTTTAAGCTGATGTTCAAGTGGTGTTATTTTCGTAAGCAATGGAGTGTCCGGATGCGGCTCTATCCCTGCAATACAAGGAGTTCGTTATGACAGCACTGAGCATTTTAGCTGTGCTGGCCTTGCTGGTCATTCTGGCTGGTGCAGCCTGCGGCATAGCCGCCATCATCAGGTTGGGTGAGCTGAAGGATGAATTGGCGGAGCTTAAACGTCATCTGGCGTCTGATTCGGCCGGGCAGAAAACTCCAG
Organism: uncultured Rheinheimera sp.; assembly: GCA_966244125.1. GTDB lineage: Bacteria > Pseudomonadota > Gammaproteobacteria > Enterobacterales > Alteromonadaceae > Pararheinheimera. Next base: position 5,911 of record CBIMJC010000181.1, on the reverse strand, counting down.
CCGCTGACCAAAGCCCGCTCTTCCCCCCGAACCAACACCCAGAAGCACATCAAGCAGAGCAGACAGAGCAACCTGCGCTTGTGGTGAAAACTGAAGCCGCAGTCGCTGTGGAGCTGAATCCACTGAATCCTTTAGCTGTGCTGACACCAGACAGCGCAGCTGCAACAGAAAAACTGCCATCAGAACACCAGCCCGGTCTAGTCAGTAGCCTGTCGGCCTGGATTGAAGAGCAACTGATCAAAAGAGGCATGGTCTGGCTGGGCGGCATAGCTTTAGCCTTAGGTGGCATTTTTTTAGTTAAACATTCACTGGACTCAGGCTGGTTATCCCCCGCCTTGCGCAGCATCTTTGGCGCCTTTTTTGGCCTGTTATTACTTCTTGCCAGTGAGTGGCTGCACAAACGCAGTCAGGGCCATCAGCTCAGTAACTATGCTCCGGCCGCATTATCAAGCGGTGGTTTTATCAGCCTCTATGCAGCGACTCTGGTTGCCTTTGACTGGTATCATTTGATAAGTCCGGCTCTGGCTTTTGTGCTACTGGCTCTTATAGCACTGGCCGCGTCCTGGTTTTCACTGCGCCAGGGCCCTGTGCTGGCCTGTATAGGCATCATTGGCGCTTATGTTGTCCCGGCACTGGTATCGACCGGGTCAGATAATGTGACAGCACTACTGGCTTATGTCTCACTGGTCACCTTTTCTTCAGTGCTGGTTGAACACAAAGTAAAACGGAACTGGCTCTGGTATTTGCCGATGACAGCGCATCTTCTCTGGCTGACTGTCAGTCTGTTTTATGCCAACACCTCCGAACTGCAGGTATTCTGGGTTGTGCTCTGCGCCAGTCTGGTGTTATTGGCCTGGTTACCTGTGACAGGTTTTGGCTTCAGCCGCCTGCAACTACAGCATCCGCCGCTGCGTACCTGGTGGCCTTTGAGCCGGGAACTTGCACTCGCCATAGCTATGCTGCTGCTGGCCCTTGTTGCTTTAGGTACAGAACCTGCTGCCAGCTATGCCGGTATGCTGGTGTTTATACTGTTGCTACAAAGTTTTGCCGCCAGTCACAGTAAACAAGAAGTTCTGCTGTGGCTCAGCACTCTGCCCGCTTTGTACTGGTTAATGCTGGAGCCTCTGCGTTTGTCAGAGGATCCCTATGCCCTGATCAGCAGCAGTGTGACTCAGCATCTGGTACTGTTCACTTTGTGCAGCCTGCCTTTGGCAGTCGTTGTACTGCGTCTGCCCTGGCGCTTGCACTGGAGCAGTGCGCTGGCGATAGTACCGGCCTTGCTGGCAGGCCTGAGCCATGCGCAAGCTGCTGTTGAAGTGCAGCAGTCTATTCAGTTGCACTGGACCTTAGCCGCTTTAGTTCTGGTGGCGCTGCAAAGCTGGATGTCGCTGAAAACTCCGGATAAAAGCTCAGCCTTTATTCTGATGGCAGGAGCCAACTTTGCGCTGACTTTATGTTTCACCTTCTGGTTGTCTGATGCAGCTTTAACTTTGGCTATTGCGGCACAACTGGTGTTGCTGACCTTACTGGGACGACGTATGCAAATGCCAGTGCCATTCTGGCTGATCAAACTGATAGTGGCAGCTGTGTTACTCAGACTCACCTTTGCGCCACTGTCTGGCCATTACGAAGCTAGCCTGCTGCTGGGCCTGCATTGGTCTTTTGTGGTGTACCCACTGGTCCTCTGTTGTATGGCGCTGAGTTGGTATCTGTGGTCTGCCACTGAACTGAAAGGCTGGCTTGAAGGGGCTTTACTGCATCTGATTGCTGTGTTTGTCACAGTGCAAACTCAGTACTGGCTCAATGCTGGTGAAGTTGAACTCTGGTGGATGGACTTTACCAGTAAAACCGTTCATGCCTTTAACTGGTTGCTGCTGGCACTGGTGTATCAATGGCGCAGCCATAAAGCGGGGCAGCTGGCCAGACTGTACCGGCTGATGGCCACAGCACTGGTGGTGTTGACAGTCATAGCCCAACTGGACCTGAGTCTGCTGTCTTCGCCCTTTATCCGGTCACAACAGCTGGGGCAAACTCCGGTACTGAATCTGACTCTGCTGCTGTGGGGACTGCCAGCCCTGCTTTGTTATGGCCTGAGTCGCTACTGCCTGAGTTCAGGACTGAAACATCTAGCGGCTACAGCGGCCATTGCCAATGCGTTTGTGTTTATTGTTGCCCTGATCCGGCACTACTGGCAGCAAGGACAACTGTTACTGAGTCTGCCCACCTCTGCCTCAGAACAATACAGCTACTCGCTGGTGTTTTTACTTATTGCCATAGCCTCAGTGTTACTGGCGCAGTGGCGCCATCAGGCGACAGTGCGTAAAGCAGGTTTTGTGCTGTTAAGTGCAGTGGTGCTGAAAGTGTTTATTGTGGATTTGGAAGACTTAACTGGCATACTCAGAGCCTTATCTTTTATTGGTTTAGGCTTAAGTCTGGTGCTGCTGGGTTGGTTGTTCCAGCGTTTACAAAAACCTGAGCCCAATCCTGATCCACTGCAGGGCTGAGCTTCACACCATAGAGTGGTCTGTTTTGCCTTGTATCTTTACACCAGCACCATTAAATAGCCTGAAGCAGTGCCAGAGGTCACAGCTTCAGGCTAATAAAGCTTCCTGTTCTAAAAAACAGCCTTTTTGCTGCAACACCTCCAGCAAGCCATAAAAGTGGTGTTTCTCCGCCAGCTCCAGCGCTTTGGCCAACTGATTCGGGTGTTTGGGTTTGTTGTTAAATAAGCCCTGCCAGGGGCTGAAGTCGGCCGGGGTGACAAAAATCAAGCGATCGCCTAAGCGCTGTTTTAATACATCAAACAATTCCAGCGCTGCAGCATCATAATCAAAAGCACAATAAATGCGCTGATACTGCTGGTAAAAGGGCGTCAGCAAGGCTGAACTGGCTTTGCTGCCTGACGCAAAACCTATGTCTGTACTGTCAAGACTAAACTCCATGGCCAGCATCCGGCTGCACACCGGCACTAACTCCTGATAGCGGAAAAAACATTCTTCGTTTTCAATCAGCAGCAAAGCGGGTTTTGGCTGATAACTCTGGAACTTGTCTGTGCCGTCCAGCACCACCACTTCAGGTTGCCTGTTCTGACAGAGTTCGTGATACACCAGCTGATAACCAAAAGAGGTATTGACCTGATGCGAATCCCCAATCAAGGCCGCCTCTTTACGTGAAGCAGGCTGCAGTGCCTGTTGTTCCAGCTGGCTAAACAGGGCTTCGGACAAAATACTGACCTGCCAGCGGCCTGAGCCTAGTTGCCTGACTTTAAACAACTCCGACTTTTTCTGATAAAACAGCGGGGGCAACAGCTCCAGCATACGACCGTAATGCACAGGCTTGCCCTGACGGATTTGCTGCAGGTATTTTTTTAACATCCATCACTCCCGGATTGCCACTGCACTGCTTAAGTTCACAGTCAACCGCAAAGCCACGGCCTTGGCAAGTGTCGCGAAAGCTTTATCTCTTTGTCATAAATATGCCATGCGCTGGCCGGATAATAGACCTCAGTTAAGTGCGAACCCTGTCTATATGTGGATCAGTTGACGTTGCAGCTGCGTAACCTGGCTGTAACTACTATGGATCAGCATAGAACTTTTGCTTTAACTCTCTGGATTGTCCTGGATTTTGATGAGGGAAACCCTGGTGGTTCTCCCTCTTTTTTTTGCACATTGTGCACTTAGCCACTGATCAGCTCAAAGCCTTCATCCAGCCAGCCTGTAACCCCACCGATCATTTTTTTCACCGGCCTTTGCAATAACGCCAGTTTCAATGCGGCTTTATCAGCACCATTACAATGTGGGCCTGCACAATACACCACAAACAAAGTGTCAGCCGGATACTGCTCCAGACTCTGTGCAGTCAATTTGTTATGAGGAAAAAGCACAGCCTCAGGCAAATGCCCCTGCTGGTAGGCTGCCTCTCCCCTGACATCCAGCAAGACAAAATCCTGACGTTGGTTGCTGATGGCATGATGCACATCCCAGCAATCAGTTTCAAACTCCAGCAAAGCGGCAAAATGAGCGCAAGCTTGTTCTGCACTTGCCGCTGCTGGCCGGGATACCATAGAAGACATACACCTTACTCCTTTATCAATAACCATAGAGGTTCGAATCAACTTCCACAGCACTTTATCTGGTCAGCTGCAAACCCACCATTGGCTTAAAAGACACAATAAGTTAGTATCAGGCCAAATCTTATCAACAGGCCAAAGCGGAGCTGGTTATGCATAAAGTCGCCATTTTATTGGGCCCAACAGTAGCTACTTTTGAGTTGGGTTGTGCTTCAGAGTTATTTGCTTTAAACCGGCCTGAATACCCACACTGGTATCAAACCGATCTGATCAGTTTTCATCCGGGTCCGTTAATGGCGACCGGGGGTCTGCAATTATTGGTACCACAAGTGCAGGATCTGACCCCTTACGATACGATCCTGATCCCAAACTGGTCAGTGTCTCAACCAGAACCCCCTGAAGCGCTGCGCCAGCAGTTGCTGGCCGCTTATCAACGTGGTGTCCGGCTGATTTCCTTTTGCTCAGGGGCCTTTTTACTGGCAGAGCTTGGTCTGCTCAAAGGCAAAGCTGCTACAACTCACTGGCGTTATGCTGACGAGTTTCAGCGCAGATATCCGGACAGCCGTTATCAGAACAATGTGCTGTATTGTTTTGATGGTCAGATTGGTTGTTCTGCCGGCAGTGCTGCGGCTCTGGATTTAGGTCTGGCGGTGATACGACGGGATTTTGGTTTTGAAATAGCCAATCAGGTCGCCAAAAGAGCTGTGATTTCCGCTCACCGCGAAGGAGGTCAGGCCCAGTTTGTGACCCTGCCGCTGCAGAAAAAAACCAATTTACTCAGTGCCACTATGGACTGGGCTTTATCAAATTTAGATAAACCTTTAGCCATAGAACAACTGGCCGAAAAGGCCGGTATGTCCAGACGCAGTTTTGACCGTCACTTTAAAAGCAGTACTGGTTTAAGCCCATTACAGTGGCTGCTGCAGCAACGTTTGCAGTTGGTACAACATTATCTGGAACAAGGCCAGCACTCGATAGAACAGATCAGCGACCTGACCGGATTTGGCAGCGCCTTAAACCTGAGACAACAATTTCAAAAGCAACTGGGGATCAGTCCCCGCCAGTATCAGCGCCAGTTCAGTTGCAGTCATTTGTCCTGAGCTGAGCCCGGCAAAAGCGGCAACGCAGTTGTAAAAAGCTGTAAAAAACGGCTGGCTTTTGCCGCTGCTGCCGCCTTTCCTGCACTTTATGCCGGGTTTTTAAGCGAAATGACGTTGGCACCAAATTTGCTCCTGTTCAGACAACAGGCCACATCAGAGGGCCGCAGCATCAAGCTCAGGAGATCCATATGTTCAATATTTCTGCTTTACCCCCAGCTTTGGCACTGGATGGTCAGTTGCTGAAATCCCCTTCCTTTGGCAAAGACAAAGGCATTATGGATGATCCTTATGCCGATAAAGTCAGCTTGTCCGGCGGCCAGCAAGAGGCTGACCTGACCTATCAGCATCTGGCAAAAAATACCAACAAGGCCCAGTCCGCAGAGGCCAGTGAACAAAATCAGGAAAAAAGCGAAGAACTCCAGGACACCAACCGGCTGGCCAAAATGATGCAACAGGTACTGGATGCAAAAATGGGCGTTGACCGGAAAAAACTGGAAGAAATAGAAGAAAAAATCGAGGCGCTGACCAATAAAGAAGGTAAGCTGACCGATGCAGAAAAAGCCCAGCTGGAAATACTGCAAAAACAAAAAGAACAATTGATTAAAGAAGGCGCAAAAAAGCTGACTGAAGAAGCTTAATTCAGCGACTGATTCAGCTGCCTGACCTGGTTTTGCAATTGGGCAACCCGGCCTGATTCCTGCCATTGCTGCAGCAGCTGACTGACTTCCCGCTGTAACTTCTG
>CBIMJC010000180.1:0-8339 GCA_966244125.1 uncultured Rheinheimera sp. | reverse complement strand
GCGCATCAGCTATAGCTTCTGGACTGCCATCCAACACTATCATCTGCACGGCATGCTCAGACCAAAATCTCATGGCTCTTAACGCATAAGCAGGCCTTTTATAGGTAGGAACTACCAGAGTCAGGTGGTGCAATAGAGTCATAAAAGTTCTGCTTCCAGTTCAATATATTCGCTTTTATATCGGCCCACTTTAGTTAAACATGAGCCTATCTCCTGCGCAAAAAACCATGAGGAGCCACTGTGATTTGTAGTTTTTTATCGATGGATAAATCAATTTCAAACTCAGGGTGTTGCTGCAGGTAACTCCAGACTGCTGTTTTTGGGCTATTACCTGGTTTCCATGGCCTGTTATTGAACATCTCTGCTGGCATATCTTCAATCACAGTGTCATATACTATGCAATAACTGCCAGAACTAACCAAAGGCGCATACGCCTCAAGCTCAGCAAGTACGTGCTCATGGGTATGATTTGAATCCAGGCAAACTAAAATCTTGTTGTAGCCTTCAGCCGCTTTTTTCACTGCATCAATAAGTTGAGAGTCAATACTCGAGCCCTGAAACATTTCAATTTTATGCGCCAGAGGATGCGCTTCTATTGCAGCACGGTTATGGGCACGAATATCGATATCAATGTCAATCACTTTGCGCCCTTTAGCCTTAGGATCTAATACAGTGCCATTGTTTACCGCATCAACATAATCAAGTAACGCGAGTTGTGATGCACTTAAAATCAGCGATCCACCGTGGGCTATTCCCGTTTCAATAATAAGGTCAGGTTTGACCTGCCAGACTAATTCGGCAAAAGCCACCATATCCTGCGGATACTGAATAATTGGCCTGCCACAGGCCGTAAAATGATAGGAGTATTCGTAAGAATTAGCCCGTAAAAACCACTGTTGAGCCAACTGTTGTAGCTCTTTGTCCTGACTAGACTTTTCAATAAACTCTTGATTACGTTGTTGAAACTCTTTTACCGGATCAGAACTATGCATAAAACCCTCTTATAATTTTCGTATGACTTTGGCCGGATTACCATAAGCAAGGCTGTAAGCCGGAACATTATTCAACACCACGGATCCAGCACCAATCACAGCACCTTCCCCAATCTGAACTCTGGGCGCGATACAGGCGCCCGTAAACACAGTCGCATTATTTGCAATGACAACTTCTCCGGCGAGCGTGACTCCGGGAGCCAAATGGACACCATCACCAATACGACACTCATGATCAACATTCACCCTGTGATTAATAATAGTCTGACGGCCAATACTGGCCCCCACAGCTATATGACTTAATGCCAGTATCTGGCAGCCACTCGCAATACTGACATCAGCAGCAATAACGGCTGTAGGGTGAATTAAAGTGTGAGCCGTTAAACCCAATTGTTCTAATTGCGACGCTATATGTAACCTGTCAGCGCCCCGTTGCCCTCCAATGGCAATAAGAAAATCTGGTTTTGGTGAACTTTGATGTTGGCTTAACCACAGTTCCAGCTGAGCAAGGGAGTGCATCAGAGGAACCGCGAGAAAAGGACTGCGACAGTCTGGATCCCTGTCAACAAGGGCAACGACTGTCTGGTTATACAAATCCAGACAGTCTTTCAACACCCGGGCATGACCACGAGCTCCCCATATCAACAAAGACTTGGTTACATCAGGTATTTGCATCAAGTAAACCTCTGACCACAGCAATAACCCTATCCATGTCATCCTCAGTCATATCGACATAACTGGGTAAATTAATGGCACGTTGGCAAATATCATAACTGTGCACGTGTTCAGGTTGAGCTGTGAACATAGGCAGGCTACTTAAAGGCCAAAAAAATACCCGAGCGTCAATCTGCTCTTTTGCAAAAGCTTCTGATAAGTGCTGCCGGGTGATGCCACTTTTTTTAGAGAAGACCAGAGTGGGCATCCAGGCTGAGTTCAAACAGTCTTTTGGTTCAGGATTGATACAAATATTCGTATCATAGGCAAAAGCCTGACGGTAGTAGGCATAAATATAGCGCTTTCGCGCGACCAGATACTCAATTCGCTCCAATTGGGCACAACCCAGAGCTGCCTGAATATTGGACATTTTGTATTTAAAACCCAACTCATCCGGCCAAAATTGTTTAGTCTGTCCAGCTTTACGGCCATGATTACTTAAGGTCAGAACTTTTTGATACAAAGCTTCATCATTGGTGGAAAAAATACCGCCCTCTCCTGTGGTCATGGTTTTGGTGCCATGAAAAGAGAAGGTAGAAAAAGTGGCCATACTACCCGCCTTAGAGCCTTTGTATTCGGATCCCAAGGCTTCAGCAGCATCTTCAATTAAAGCGAGCTTATGTTTTTCTGCCAGTTGTTTCAGTCCATCCATATCACACAAATTACCGTATAAATGCACAGCGATGATAGCTTTGGTTTTTGCCGTAATTGCACGTTCTGCCTGCTGCACACTGATGCACCAACTAGCAGGGTCTATATCAACCAATACAGGCGTTGCACCAAGATGAATGACAGGCGCAACACTGGCAATCCAGTTCGTATCAGCCAGAATCACTTCATCGCCCGGACCTATACCCAAACCCGCCAGGCCCATATGCAGAGCACCGGTGCAGCTTGAGGTCGCGATAGAATGTTTTACTCCCAGATATTCTGAGAAATTGCGCTCGAGTTTATGGATATAGTCATAACATTTGTCCCCCCAGCCGTGAGTGACTGCGTCTGTCACATAAGCAATTTCCAGCTCACTGATGGAGGGTTTGGTATATACAATTTTGTTCTTCATACGATCAATAACTCGGGAATAAGAGTGACAAACTGACAATATTCAGGCAATTGTCCAGCCAATTGCTGCTGTATTTCATCACGGATGTTCCATGGCAATATGAGTAAATAATCGGGTTTATAGTTTATTAATTGCTCTGGAGACAGAATCGGAATATGGCTGCCCGGAAGGTACTTACCTTGTTTCGATTTAGCTGCGTCGAACACCACTGGCAAATCGTCAATCTGAACTCTGCTGTAATTTAACAAAGTGTTGCCTTTGGCAGCGGCACCATAAGCGACCACCTGTTTATTCTGTTTTTTCGCTTGTTGTAAAAACAGCTTCAGGCTTTGCGCTATCTGATCAACCTTAGATTGAAAGTGCTGATAGACAAGAGCATCAGTTAAACCAAATTCAGCCTCATAGTGCAACATGTCCTGCACACTTTGATGTGAGGTTATGCCACTATTATTTGCACAAACCCAGACTCTCAGGCTCCCCCCATGGGTGGCTAAGGTTTCGACTTTCCAGACTCTCAAACCGGCCTGCTGTGTTATCGATAACACACTATGCAATGACAAGTAGGAATAATGCTCGTGATAAATGGTGTCAAACTGGTGGTATTGCAGCAGATTCAGCAGGTGAGGAAACTCAAAACTACAGACCCCTTCTGCAGCAAGCAAATTTGAAATTCCTGCGACAAAATCATTAATATCAGGTACATGGGCCAACACATTATTCGCAATAATTAAATCTGCTGCTCGGTAATGCTGTTTTAATTGCTGCGCCAGGCTGACGCCAAAAAAGTTGGATACAACATCGATACCCAAAGCGCGGGCAGCTTGCGCTGTAGCTAGCGTGGGCTCCACTCCCAAACAAGGGATACCAGCGGCAACAAAGTTGCGCAGTAAATAGCCGTCATTTGAAGCGATTTCAACGACAAAGCTGTCAGAGTTGAGTTGCCTGTGCTGTATCACCTCTTGCGTATAAGATTTAGCATGTTCAAGCCAACTGGTTGAAGTAGAAGAGAAGTAGGCATAATCTTCCGTAAACAGCTCGTCAGCTCTGGTAAAGTCCTCCGTTTGTACTAACCAGCAATGCTGACAGACCCACACCTTCAAAGGATAGGAAACTTCACCAGCAAATTGCTTTACTGAATTCAGATAAGCATTCGAGGGAGGCATAGAACCAAGGTCAACCAGTGGTAAGGTTAAGTGCTGCTGACAATGCCGACACTTCATAAAATTAATCCTTCAAACTTATCGGTCAGTAAATCGAATTCAAGATCACGACTGGATATGCGGCTTACAGCTAAAGGCCAGCTGATATTGACTCTGGGGTCATCAGCCCGACACCCCCCATCATAACCACTCTGGTACTCTGCACTGTGCAGATAAAGTAGCTGACTATTGTCCTGCAGAGCCTGAAAACCATGGCCACAACCAGGTGGGATTAGAAGCATCTGATCGTGATGCTCATCAAGTTCAAACAGCTGATGTTGTAAAAATGTGGCAGACCCTTTGCGTAAATCCAACACTGCATCACATACAGCACCACGAATGCAGCGAACTAACTTAAACTCACGTAGCGGTGGATACAAAAAATGCATACCGCGTACAGTGCCCCGACTCAAATTCACGGAGTGATTTATTTGCTGAATTCTTTGCCCCTTCATCCAGGGCTCCAGCTCGTTCTGGCAAAACCAACGGCTGAAAGAGCCACGCTCATCCGAATAACGATCCGACTTGATCAGCATCACGCCGGGCAGTTGAGTGGAGCAAACGCTTAACTTAGCGCCCATGGCAGCCCCTTTTCACGGGCACATTGCTGATAATGCTCTAACTGATGCTGTGATAATACGCTTCCCGTCTGATAGTAATTTTGATACCAAAGTGCGGTTTGCAGAGCTGTCTGCTGAAAATCCCATACTGGAGCCCAGTCTAAATTTTCTTGCGCCAAAGTACTGTTGATCAGTAAGAGGCCAGTCTCCTTTAAAGGAACACCAGTACCTTGCAACCAACTAAGCTCCGGCCAGTACTGCTGCATCGTCTGTAAAACCTGGCGCACGCTAAAAATAGCATCGGATGCCGGACCAAAATTCCATGCTTTAGCACACTGGACGTCACCCGTTAATAACTTAGCCGCCAGACAAAGATAACCGGACAACGAATCCAACACATGCTGCCAGGGGCGCACGGCATCCGGATAACGAATAGTAAGGGGTGTACCTGAGACGGATGCCCGGATAATATCTGGTATCAATCGGTCTTCAGACCAATCACCTCCACCTATCACATTACCTGCCCTTGCTGTCGCCACCAAAACGCCTTGCTGTGAAAAATAACTCTGACGGTAACTTTGTACTAAAATTTCGCAAGCCGCTTTAGAGGCGCTGTATGGATCATAGCCACCCAACGCATCTTGCTCAGAATATCCATCACTTTGTTCTTGGTTTAAATACACTTTATCTGTGGTGACCACCACAATAGCTTTGACTGAGGTGCTATACCGGCAGGATTCCAGTAAATTTAAGGTGCCGTCAAGATTGGTTTGCCAGGTTTCTACAGGCTGCTGATAGGATTTACGAACCAAAGCCTGAGCAGCTAAATGTAACACTAAGTCCGGTTGAATATCGGTAATAGCCTGATGCAGTGCAACCTGATCTCTGATATCCAGCATCCGCTCTTCATGACAAATCGCCAGCAATTCTATATGCGAAGGCGTCGTCTCTGCCTGCAACGAAAGGCCATAGACCTCTGCACCTAATTGTTTCAGCCATAATGCCAGCCAGCTGCCTTTAAAGCCTGAATGTCCGGTTAGTAAGACCTTTTTCCCGCGAAACTGATCAGAAAACATTGTTATTCCCATTGCTTCCACGGTGCCTGGCCACTCGCCCATAATGCCTCAAGCTGATTCTTATCCCTCAGGGTATCCATAGCCTGCCAAAAACCTTTGTGTTGATGTGCATTCAGCTGACCTTCGCGAACCAGCTTTAACAAAGGTTCACCTTCAAAACTATCCTGGTCGGAGTGCAAATAGTCAAACACCTGCGGCTCCAGTACAAAAAATCCGCCATTGATCCAGGCTCCATCTCCGGCCGGTTTCTCCTGAAAGCTTTGCACTGCCGAGCCTTTGATATCTAAAGCTCCGTAGCGTCCGGGGGGCTGAATAGCTGTCACTGTTGCAATTTTACCCGAGGCTCTATGTGCCTCTATGGTTTGACGAATGTTAAGATCGGAGACACCATCCCCGTATGTGAAGCAAAAAGATTCATTGCCCACATAATCCTTAACCCGCCTCAAACGACCTCCAGTCATACTGCTCTCACCAGTATCTACCAGTGTTACACGCCAAGGCTCTACGTGTTTCTCATGCACTTCCATGGTATTTGCTGCCATATCAAAAGTGACATCAGACATATGCAAAAAATAGTTAGCAAAATACTCTTTGATGATGTATCCCTTATAACCCAGGCAAATAATGAAGTCGTTGATACCATGTGCAGAATAGATTTTCATGATGTGCCATAAAATAGGCTTACCGCCAATTTCAATCATGGGTTTAGGTCGCAAATGTGACTCTTCGCTGATCCTGGTACCTAAGCCACCAGCCAATATTACTGCTTTTGTCATCAATCCTCCGTTTGGCCTGTAGGGTATGCTGTTATTCGCTTATTCGGGATAAGCTTTATTCTTCACTAAGTTAAGCACAATTTATGCCAGCAGGACAGGCCCCAAAACAGCTTATTACTGCATTTATGACTAACTTAACATTTTGATTTCAATACCTTTGCTAATTTTGAGATGATCCATAATAGCCTCAATTACCTGCAAGTTATTACAACGCGTCAAATTCCAGACATGAGAGGATGCCGCGCTGCTCCAGGTGCTTAATCCAGGATCAACACTAATGACTTTTATACCGTCAAAACAACTGGCAATAGTCGTTAGCGCCATCGAATAAAAACCAACCACAGTAGCAGGAGGTGTAGCCTGCTGTCGTAACCAGTCTTCTATTGGTAAGTGCTGCTTTACTATGGTAAGAGGAAGCTCGTGCCCTATCCGGTCGATAAAAGCCGGGTTGGTAATGCGATGAGGTACATACTGAATGCGCTTGTCAGGAAACAACGCTACCACCTTTTGTAATAAAGCAATGTAGTAGTCTTCACTCAGATAATTCAGCTCTGTTTCCCCGCCACCAAGCAGCAGTACAGTGTGATCGTCCACCGAAGGGAAATGCTGTTTCATCGCCTGCAATGGATTATTGCGTATGCTGAGGCAGGGTAAAGCTTGTAGATCAAATACAGTAAACAACTCAAGTTGTGTTGGAGGCTCTGTGCACACCTGATATTTTTGTCGGGTCAACAACGCCTGCTGAGCACGCTCTGCATTGGGATCTGCAGGAAAGTCAAAGAAGATACCCTGACTAAACAAGTAGCGGTAGAACACCAGTGTCGCATTGCCATCATCCATCAGTACCAATTTAGAATCAGTTAAACTACAGACAATATCCCGTTGCCATTGCTGCCTGATATTGGAGAAAAACACCAACGGATAACCTTGTTGCCTCAGCCAGGGCAAATGCTGAGCATAAATACTGATCCTGTCTTCAATAGCGCCACTGACTCTTGGCACCTGGATCAAGTGGGCAGGCTTTAGCCGGGTTAATAGCTGTTGTAGCTGGCTATAGGCATCGGCTCTACAACAATCACAGGTGATAATGTCGTAATCATCTATGTCATATTCCCGTAGCGCTTCTTGCAGGTTAAATACCTGAGATGGCGTGTCTATAACAAATAATGAGCGTGGACCAGAGGGCATCACATCGGCTCCTTTGTTGAGCTTGAATAATTTGCCATTTGTTCATACCACTGCAGGCGCTGAATTTGGGTAGTCAAATCACAGAAATGTTGGGGATCCTGAGCTAAAAACGCTTTGACCTGGGCATATAACCCCGCTTTAAATTCATGATCAAAATGATTATCCAGTGGTACTGACTGCCACACCACTGTGCCGCGCAGTTGCTGTTGCACTTGCTCCAGCGGCATCAATTGAAAACGCCGCTTCGCAGAGCTGAGCTCTAATGCCCAGCGCCCGGCGGATTGCCAGTTGCCTTGATAGCTGAATAAGGCTCCAGACTCTGCCACACCAGAGCCTGTCATCACTGCGGCCGAAGGATGCCAACCCAACGTACCAGCAACAACACTATTCATCTGCTGTGGAGAACCACCCAGATAAAAAGCCAGGTCAATAATGTGCGCCGTATTGGCTATCAGCCAGTGAGCCTTTACTTCATCCGGGTGGCTGGTGGCTTCGATTTGATGAGACCACTCTGTCATTTCAAAGTGAAAAGACAAGACCCCACCATCATCTTTGAGTTGTTGCCTGGCATGCTGAACTGATGCATAAAAACGTCTGTTGTAACCAATCAATACTGTGGCTTGTTTTTGCTCTGCCAGCTGACGTAGCTTATCCAGTTGCCATTGATACAAGGCACCGGGTTTTTCCAGCAAAATATTTTTCACCCCATAGTGCAATAATGCCAGGCAACTTGAATAGAGCTCCACCACATTCACAGCGACAATGACAACA
>CBIMJC010000179.1:0-8355 GCA_966244125.1 uncultured Rheinheimera sp. | reverse complement strand
TCGTCCTGGTTATCTTCAAACACGATGTTTTGTAAGTTCAGTACGTTCATGGTTTTTTCCTTCAGTTAGTTGGTTAGGTGACTGTGTATTCAGTTCACGCAACCACTATAAGACGAGAGGAGAAACGACATAACTGTCATATCTGACAGGGGGCTGATACCGTGAAGTGGTGCTGGGGAGGAGCAAAGAGTTTAGGATCTGGCGCCGGTCTCCGGCAGGTTCAGTGATTTGCCACCGCCTGTATTCTGCACAGGTCTGGCTTGATGCGGATTGCTCTCTAGATGGGGGGCAATTGCTCCAGCTGTTTTTGCAAAAACCTTTGTTCAGCCTGTTGTGTGGTTTTGCTCAGCGCCTGCTGGTAATAAAGCCTGGCTTGTTGTACCAGGCCGAGTTTTTGGTGGGTATCCGCTAAGGCAACATCAAGCAGATGATAATGTGTCAGTTCACCACTTTGCTGCAGTGCCAGCAGCAAAGGAAGAGCGGCCGCCGCGCCTTGTGCCATGCTGATAGCGACAGCACGATTTAGCAGCACCACAGGCGAGGTTTCAAAGCGATACAACACATCATATAAAGCCACAATTTGTGGCCAGTCGGTACTTTCTGCATCAGGGCTTTCGGCGTGAAGTGCCGCAATAGCGGCTTGCAGGCCATAAGGACCAATACGCCGGCCTGACAAAGAGCGTTCCACCAGCTGAACCCCTTGTTTGATCAGGCTTTTATCCCATAAGCTTCTGTTCTGATCCGCTAATAAAATCAGTTCACCCTGCGCATCAGTCCGGGCAGAACGTCTTGATTCCTGCAGTAACAATAAAGCCAATAAACCCAAAGTTTCAGATTCTGGCTGCAGTTGCACCAATAAAAAACCAAGCCGTATTGCCTGAGCTGACAGTTCTGCAGATAACAGCTGATCGCCCGAACTTTGGCTATAACCTTCATTAAACAGCAGATAAATCACCTTCAGCACAGCATCCAGTCTTGCTGGTAATTGCTCTGCAGCTGGTATTTCATAGGGGATAGCTGCATCACGGATTTTGTTTTTCGCCCGCACTATACGCTGGGCTATGGTCACCGGGCTGGTCAGAAAAGCTTTGGCAATTTGCTCCGTGGTTAAGCCACAAATTTCGCGTAAGGTTAAGGCTATTTGGGCTTCGGTGGACAAAGCAGGATGGCAGCAGGTGAAGATCAAACGCAGCTCATCGTCCTGCCAGAGTTGGTCTGGTGTTTCATCACTGCTGGCTTCGGCTTCATCGTCCAGTCCGGCCAGCCATTGTTGCTGATACTGACGCTGGGTTTTGTGTTGGCGGATTTTATCTATGGCTTTAAAACGGCCCGTTGACACCAACCAGGCCCTGGGTTGTTCCGGCATCCCCTCAACAGGCCACTGCTGCAAAGCACAGGTAAAAGCCTCCTGCAGCGCTTCTTCGGCCAGTTCAAAATCACCTAAAAGCCGGATCAGGGTGGCCAGCACCCTGCGGCTTTCTTGTTGGTATAAAGCCGAAATGGTTTCGGCTGTGACTGGACTGGTCAAAAGTGACGGTACTCAGACGCTTTGCATAGTGACAAAATCGGCAGCAATCTGTTGAATATCTTCAGGAAAATCTTCCATTTCCTGTATTTGCCGCACTTCAATTATTTCGTTGTCACCGGCAGGGCATAAACTGGCCCAATGCACAGCTTCGGCTTTGGACTTGACTTTAATCATCCAGAAGCCGCCCAGTACTTCTTTGGTTTCAGTAAAAGGCCCGTCTGTGATCAGAGCTTTGCCAGCACTAAAGCTAACGCGGGCCCCCATGGACGGCGGATGCAAGCCTTCGCAGCTCAGCAAAATACCAGCCTCCTGTAGTTTTCTGTTGTAGTCCATCATGGCATCCACAGCTGCAGCTTCAGGCATAGCGCCAGGTGCTGCACTCTCATAACCTTTAGGGATCATCAGTAACATAAAACGCATCTTATATCTCCAGTTGTCGTATTGGGCGAACCTCAACAGAACCCACCCTGGCTGCTGGTATGCCGCTGGCCAGTTGGATAGCCTCATTTAAATCTTTGGCTTCGACCAGATAAAATCCCGCCAGCTGTTCTTTGGTTTCAGCAAAAGGACCGTCCGTTAACAAGGTTTTCCCCGCACGAACCCGCACTGTGGTCGCTGTCTCTACAGGCTGTAATGCTTCAGCGGCCAGCATACGGCCACTGTGTTGCACTGCTTCAGCATAAGCAAAACACTCTTCGTCTTTAGGACTGTCTGGCAGCGAATGCAGCAGTTTTTCGTCGCTGTAGACTAAACATAAATATTTCATGGCAAAGTTCCTGTCCGTGGCCTTAAGCATCAGGCGTCAGTTCAAATAAGACGGCTCCGGATACCATATCAAAAGGAACAGAAAAATGGTCATGAATAATGCGCCATTGGCCCTGTTGCTGTTGCCAGCCTTGAGTCAGACGCATCCAGCAGCCTTGTGTTTCGCCTTTTTCATTGCTGCCTTCGCAATAGACTAAGGCATGGCTGAATGCCAACTGGTCATTTTGCTGGATTTTCAGATCACGCAGTTCAAACTTCGAATGACCGTCAGGGCAAAATTCCATGCATTTTTGCCAGTGTGCTTTATAGGCGGCTTTACCGCTGAACTGCAGTTGAGCCACTGCATCGTAGGCAACAAGTTCATCGGCGTAAAAAGCCATGATTTGTTCCATATTCTGACGGGCGACTGCGGCTGCCCATTGTGTAGCTAAGTGTTGAATAGATTCGGTCATGATAGGTTCTCCCTTGGTTGATTCATGCAGTAGTCGAATTGGCTTGAATGAATTCGACACTTATTACAAAACAATTTGTATTTATTTGCTCTTATCTGCCAAAAGCTGCGTATATACCCAAGTCACTTGAAATGGCGGGGAGGCGACAAGCCAGTGAGACCCCAGGAGCATAGTAAACCTATGTGACTGGGGCGAGAGGGCGCAGTCAACAAAGCCGCAGCTTCAAGTACGACGGGTATAAATTTCACATTTAATGGGAAAGAATGCTACAAGAGTTGTTTAATTCTGCAGCAGACCAGAGTAGTTATGTCACAACATCAAAGTTATACCAGTGTAGCTCTTGAGCATGCTGCCAGACCTTTATTGCAATTAGTTCAGCATTTAACAGGCTTGGATACCACATTTTTAACCCGTATTGACTGGAAGGCTCTGACCCAGCAGGTGGTGCTGGTTGAGGGCCACTTAAGTGTACCGGTGCAGGAAGGTGCAGTGGTGCAGTGGTCTGATTCGATGTGTCGTTTATTGTTTGACGCAAAACTGCAGCAATCTGCTGCTGTACCAGCGTTATTTCCTGATTCAGGCGGGGCAGCTTTAGGTATGCAGAGCTTTTTTGCTTTGCCGGTTTTATCCGAAGGTAAAACCATAGGGACTTTATGTGGAGCCAGTGCACAAGCTGTGGTGATCACGGAAAACACCTTTACCGCTTTAAAACTGATTGCCGATGCCCTTGCATATCAAATGGCACTGGATCAACAAATGCAGCTGCAACAAAAGAAAGTCAAAGTAGCAGAAAAAACTATAAATAAGCTGTATCAACAAGCGCAGCAAATGGAAAACTTAGCCCACACCGATGAATTAACCGGCCTGGATAACCGTAGAGCCTTTCAGGCCAAATTTGAGCAGTATCAGCTCCAGTCAGAAACTCAGGGTATTCCTTTAGCCCTGATGATGATTGATATTGACGAGTTTAAACAGCTGAACGATCAGCATGGTCATGAAAGCGGTGATTTAGCCTTACAACAATTGGGTTTAGTGTTGGCAGCAGTAGCAAGGCAAAATGATATTGCCTGTCGTTTAGGTGGGGATGAATTTGTGTTGGCTGCAACAGATACTACAGCCGAAGGTTTGCTGCATCTGGCAGAACGGGTGCAACACGAGTTCAAGCTACAAATGCAGCTTTGCGGTTTAGAAAGTAGTTTAAGCATTGGTATTGCAAGCACGGCGGAGAGTGATTTGGATCAACTGTTGCAGCGCGCCGATCAGGCGTTGTATAAAGCAAAAGCTCTGGGGCGGGACAGAGCGGAGCTGGCAGGTTAAGGTGCTGTTACCGCTTTTTCGCCGCTGTGTTGATGCTGACGGAACCAGTCTAACATGGCCTGACGCTCCTGCTCTTTGTAGTCCGTTAGCAGATGATCCGCATCGGAAAACTCAAGCAGTTTGACCGGGCGTTGCAGTTCAGTCAGTTTAGCGGCTAAACGTCTGGAGTTGTCAGGATGAACCCGTTGATCCTTGCCGCCATACATCAGCAGCAAAGGTAAAGTGGCAGGTAATTCCTCAGTCCAGTACAGCACAGAACGTTGTTGTAACTCCTGTTGTTTGTTCTGATCATAATTGGGGATCAGACTGCGGAAAATAAGCTCCATTTCCGGCAAACGTGGCAGTTCTGTCAGCAAATCTGTCGGGGCACCGGTAATAGCCATAGCCCGGATATCATCACGCTGGCGGGCCGTCAGATAACTCATAATACCGCCTCTGCTGATGCCGTATAAAAAGATATTATCCGCATCCGCCGCCGGTAGTTTTTTCGCCAGTTCAATCAAGCGGTGAATGTCATTCACATCAGCGCCACCAAACTGATCCTTGCCATACCTCTGTTGATCTTGTGGCACTGAACCTCTGTACTGGCTGGCCAGCACAATAAAACCTTGCTGGGCTAAAGGACTCAACTGGCGTAAGACTGAAACAAAATCCAGCCGGCCCAGGGCCGAATTACCGCCTCTGTTGTAAATAATGACAGGCCACTTTTGCTCGGGGGTTGTTTTGGGTTGTAAGCCCCAGGCCTGCACTAAAAAACTGTCAGACTGGTATTCCAGCTGGGCACAGTCAAGTTGTTGGGTGTTTTCAAACTGTTCTTTTGGTAATAACCAGGGGGCTAACCAATAATCCAGACTGTACCAGGGGGTTTGCTGACGAATATCACTGACCAGGTGGTGGTAATCCGGGTATAGCTCGGGGCAGGACTGTTGTTTGGCAAAACCAGGCCAGCTATGCGCCATGCTTTGGCTTTGATAAAAAAACAGCAGCAGGAACCAAAACAGTTTCATAACCAACCTCATGAACGACGCTGTCTGAGTGTAACGCTTTGGCGGGTTAATTTGTGCTTAGGATTGTAACAAAAGTTAATTCGGGTCAGAGTAAAATTAAGCCGGAAAGTTTAATTTTACTCTGACCCGCGATGTTTAGACCCTGGATGTTAAGACTGTGGCCAGTCCCAGGAGCCGACATGCAGCTGCCCTTGCCAGTCTTCAATCAATAACCAGACTTTATCGCCGGCTTTAGGTTGTGCTGTCGCTTTGGCGTGCACATGCTGGGCAAAAGAGCTGCCGTGCAAAATGCTCAGATCAGCCTGGGCAAAATCTTCGATGGCAGGTTGTTCTGTCGCTATCGCCATATAGGCCTGACGGATATTGCCAACACAACCTTCACAAAATTGCAGACTGAAATCTTTCACCCATTCGCCATGATGCTGATAAGGCGCATCGTTGGTTAATGGTGTAGGAGTCACTTCAAAAGCACCGATTTTTTGTGTTGGCCATGAAGGTGGAAACACCGGATTCATCGCTTGATACAAAAACCAGAAAGGTAAAATTAACACCAGACCATTGAGTTTAAATTTATTACGTTGCCACCAGTTGTCTGAACGTTGTGCCATCAGGAATTTACCTCTGTAGTGCTGTAATGGACTGCAGGTTCGGCGCGGGCAGCTTTGATAGTACGGCTGCCCCAAATCATAAAACCTGTGATCGACATGCCGGATAACAATAAACCAAACAGGAACCAGATAATTTTGGTCCAGATCCCACCTAAGGTGCCGTAATGCAGTGGATCCGCTATATGGCTCAGCACTTCAAGGCCGCCCATCTGAGCTGGGGTGTGTACATCTGTGACTGCGCCAGTCCATGGATTAACGGCCACAGAATAAGAATACTGATCAAAAAATATCGAATCGCCTGAACCTGAAATACGGTACAAGTCCCTGTTGTGTTCCGGCATCATAATGTAGGCCGGTTGTAACTCTGGCAACGTCTGTTTGGCAATCACCAGCGCATCTTGCAGTGAATAAGGCGGTGTCTGCTTTTGCCCCGCAGCAGGCACTTCGGCCGCCGTCAGAATTTTGGTTTCATGATAAAACTCAATGTCGTTGTGCCATAAAATGGCCTGCAGCATATACCATAACCCGGTCAGACTCATCACCACTAAAAACCAAATCGACCAGACACCAGCTAAACGGTGTAAATCAGTTAACAGGGTTTTACGGCCCTGATTCAACCGGACTTTAGGTTGGGTAAAAGATTTCCAGAAGTTTTTATAAATCACTAAACCTGTGATTAACGACACCAGCATCAGCAGGGCCATACCACTGACCAGGTAGTAGCCCACACTGTAACTGCTGTGCCAGGGGAACAATAACCAGCCATGCAAGGAGCGCATAAAAGTAATGAAGTTCAGGCCGTAATTCAGCTCCTGTACTTCGCCTGTGTACTGATTGACATAAGCTATGCCAAAAGGGGCTTTGGCGGTGGAAAACACAATGGCGTTGACCAGATAAGGTTCCATCACCAGCACAGTGCCAATTTCCGCATCAGGCACTTCAGCTTTGACAGCCGCTATCAGTTCTGTGGCTGGTTTTACCGGCAGATTTTGCGGATTTTCCGCTCTGGAATTCGGGTTGGTCAACCAGGTTAATTCATGGCTGAATACCGCAATGGTGCCCGTTAAACACACAGCGCAAAAAATTAACCAGACAGGTAAACCTACCCAGCCGTGTAATAAAAACCAGAAGCGTTGTTTGAGTTTAAACACCGGAGATTCAGCCTTATGAATAAGTTATGAAAACGGTGCCAATAATAATGCGGATAAGAATAGTTATCAATAGTTGATTGGCTGCAGTGCCCCTGCCAAAGCGGACACTGCAGCAGGTATCAGCGAGCTGAACGCTCTTCCGCCAGGCGTTTATCCAGTCTTAAACTGGCTTTTTCCGCATAGTCGCGACAGCCGGTTGGGTTGACTAAAGGTTGAGTTGGAGTAGCGCCCAGTCGTTGCCACATCGCGCTTGCGCCAGGATGAGGGGTCAGCAAAATATCACAGGTTAACTGGCTGACCTGCTGCAATGTGGTGCGAAACGACGCCAGATAACCCGGATGGCTGTTGTCGTCGCTGTAGCGGTATTCATCGTCTGAAATAGCGGTCAGGCTGTCTATATAGGCCATATTCAGGCATTGTGTTTCGTTACAGGAAATCCAGCTCCAACTGGTGCTGCCCGGCGTGTGGCCTGGCGTAGCAATTGACTGTATCTCCAGTGAGCCGACAGTCACTTTTTGGTTGTCCTGAATGCTGATCACATTGCTGACAGCAGCCATCTCCGGCGATTCTAAAAATTGTGGGTCGCTCCTGCTGCTTTTCCCTGTACGCATCACCAAATCGGCCGGGGCTCTGGCATAAAGAGGGGCCTTGGTCACCTGTTGTAAATACGCCATACCACCGCTGTGATCATGATGCTCATGTGTCATTAATAACACCCGCACGTCCTGCAGTTTAAAACCCAGCGCTTCGATATTTGCCGCAACCTGAGGGGCTGCTTTTTCTGTACCACTGTCAATCAGCACATGGCCTTGTGGTGAGGTGATTAAAACAGCGCTGATGCCGCAGGTACCAACATACCAGCTATTGCCAAAAATCTGTCGTGGTGTTGCCGGATCATCCCAACCTGAATTGTCTGCACAAACAATAGGATCTGTCGGTTGAGGCACAGTGGCTGTGGCGGCAGATGCACTGAGCTGTTGGGCTGAACAAGCCGATAATGCGGCAAGAAGTGAGAGTGCCGCCAGATGGTGTTTCATGTCAATCTCCAGAGTGAAGCCTTCAGGTAAGATGCATACCTTTGATTTCAATGAGCTTATACCAAAGCGGACTGCAGTGACACTGCTATTTTGCCGGATGGGAAAAGCTGAGGGACTGTCTATAAGTGTGGTATTTACTGATAAAAAAAAGGGCGTCCGTTGGGAAATGGGACTAACCGGACGCCCAAAAGTTGATCGTGGGTCAGAGCCTTGGCTCTGACCTTGTGCAGAGTGGTAAAGCCGTGGCTCAGCTTTAAATCCGATAACTGTTAATTTCTATTGGCTGCGATAGTGGGTTTGCTGGCCAAAGCCAATGAATCAGGCCCTGCCAGTTCTAGTCCACCTGCAAAAGCGCGGTAGATAGAGACTAAACGCTGGAAGCTCTGCGCGGACAACACAGCTTGCTGATCCCGGGCCGCTAACCATTCCCGCTCGGCGTCCAGTAAGTCGAGAAACTCAATGGTGCCAGCTTCGTACTGAGCCCGGGTTA
>CBIMJC010000178.1:0-8365 GCA_966244125.1 uncultured Rheinheimera sp. | reverse complement strand
CCGCTGATAATCCGGCTGGTGTTTTTAACTCGGCCAAAGGCTTAGTTTCCACCGGAGCTTGTCCTGTAACTTCTTCAGGGAATAAAGAGCAACCAGAAATAAATAATGAGGCAACTAAGCTTGCCGGGATCCAATACTGCACTATAAAACTCCTACACATTAATCTGGGCTTGTTTCAGCGCTTGTTCGATTGCGCTTTGGTGAATTGGTTCCAACCGGGTCAGAGGTAATCTTGCCATATCGTCAGCTATTAACCCCATCTTCAGCAGTGCCCATTTACTTGGAATTGGATTGGCTTCAATAAACAGCTGGTGATGCAGGCCTTGTAACTTCTGATCCAGCTGCTGTGCCAATTCTGTATTTTTTTCTATGGCCGCTTTTGACATTTGAGCCATCAGAGCCGGCGCTATATTGGTGGTCACCGAGATGACGCCATGACCACCTTTTAACATAAATTCGCAGCAACTGGCATCGTCACCGCTTAATAATAAAAAATCTGCCGGGCATAAGGCCTGCAATTGTGCCAGTCGCTCCATAGAACCTGTAGCTTCTTTAATGCCAACAATATTCGGCACTTTTGCCAGCTCAGCTACTGTTTCAGCCTTTAAATCAACACCGGTACGGCCAGGTACGTTGTATAAAATCACCGGTTTGTCTGTGGCGGCAGCAACAGCCTGATAGTGAGCTATCATGCCCTTTTGCATTGGTTTGTTGTAATAAGGCGTGACTGTTAAAAATCCTGCTATAGGCAAAGCGGATAAAATTTTGGTTTTTTCCACTGCATCCGCTGTTGAATTTGAGCCATTGCCGGCGATCACGGGAATGCGGCCATCAACCTGCGCCAACACAGCCTTCAGCACCTGCAGCTGTTCGGCAAAACTTAGGGTAACTGATTCACCTGTAGTTCCCATAATCACCAAAGCGTCAGTCTGATTGCTTAAATGAAAATCCACCAGACGCTTGAGGCTGTCATAATCCACAGCACCAGTCGAATCCATAGGGGTGATTAAAGCAACAATACTTCCGCTAAACATGCTCAAGGCTCCAAAATTTTCAGGCTGCCTATGGTAATGACGCCCGACAACAAACACAAGCAAGGGACTGTCACACAGGTGAAATTTACGCGAAATATGCTAAACTTCGCAGCCGTTTTTCATGAAGAGACATCGACTTAGCATGCCACAACAATTAGTCGTCACTGCGATAGGCGCGGACAGAACAGGGCTGGTCAGTCGTCTGGCCCGGCTGGTTACGGATTGTAACTGCAATATAGTCGATAGCCGTATGGCTATATTTGGCAATGAGTTCACTTTTATTATGTTGTTATCCGGTGATGCAGTGGCCATCAGCCGGATTGAATATTTATTGCCCGGATTAGGCTATGAACTTGATCTGCTGACCATGACCAAACGTACATCAGCTCAGCCTACTGCCGCTGTCAGTGCACATTATGTGCTGGAATACACAGGCAAAGATAAAGTAGGCACTTTAGGGGCTATTGCCACCTTGCTGGCGAATCACCAGATTTACATTGGAGCTTTACGCACTGAAACGCTTACCGAACCTGGTACCCAGCAGCTGTTAAACCACTGCACTATGACGGTTCAACTGCCAGCGGGAGCGCAGGTTGATTTAATTAAGCGCGAAGTTGCAGTGTTGCTTGAGCAGCTGCAACTGACAGGGCGTTTCGAAGCGCAGCTATAAATAAAGGAAAAACGATGAACAGATTAACCGCAGGACAACAAGCACCGGATTTTAGTTTGCCGGATCAGACAGGTCAGTTAGTGCAGTTAAGCGCCTTACTGAAAAAAAGCCGGGTGTTGGTCTACTTTTACCCGAAAGCCATGACTCCAGGCTGCACAGTGCAGGCCTGTGGTTTACGCGACAGCAAAGCTCCACTGGCTGATTTTAATGTGCAGGTGGTTGGCATCAGCATAGACGCCCCTGCCCGTCTGGCGAAATTTGTACAAAAAGAGCAGCTCAACTTTACCTTGTTGGGTGACGAAGAACACAAAGCTGCAGAAGCCTTTGGCGTCTGGGGTGAAAAGAAATTTATGGGTAAAGTTTACGACGGTATTCATCGCATCAGCTTCCTGGTTGAGCAGGATGGCCGTATCAGCAAAGTGTTTGATGATTTTAAAACCAGCAATCATCATCAGGTTGTAGTGGATTATCTGAAAAATCCCCAGTAACCTCAGTTAATCCCGCGAGAATGGATACCAGCCGCATTTTCAGTACTTTTTTCTGGTTTCCATTATGCTCAGTTTTTTCATAATACTTAAAAAGGATCTGTGGTATGCACAAACTGTCCCTGCTCAGCCTGGTCGCTGGTCTTAGTCTGGTCACCCAGCCTTTAGTGGCTGAAACTATTAAAACCGAAAAAGCCGCTCTGGAGATGCAAACCCTGTCATCAGGGCTAAATCACCCCTGGGCTATGCAGTTCCTGCCAAATGGTTCTTTGCTGGTGACTGAACGCGCCGGCACTTTACGTTATATCAGCAAAACAGGTGAAAAAAGTGACGCCATCAGCGGTGTGCCTGCGGTGCATGCACAAGGCCAGGGTGGCTTGTTAGGTTTAGTGCTGGATCCTGATTTTGCCAAAAATAACACTATTTATTTTAGTTTCAGTGAGCCACGCGAAGGCGGCACCAATGCGACAGCTGTCGCCAGTGCCACACTCGATGGTCAGGCTTTAAAAAACGTTAAAGTCATCTTCCGTCAGGCTGAAGCCATTGACAGCAACTATCACTACGGTGGCCGTCTGGTGTTTACCCCTGCCGGTGAGTTATTTATCACCTTAGGTGACAGGGGCTCACGTCGTGATGATGCACAAAAGCTGTCTGGTCACTTCGGTAAAGTGGTCAAAGTGAATAAAGACGGTTCAGCTGCTGCAGGCAATCCTTTTGCCACAGTAGCGGATGCAAAAGCCGATGTCTGGTCCTATGGTCACCGCAATTTGCAAGGCGCTGCTGTACACCCGCAAACCGGTGCTTTATGGACGCATGAACATGGTCCTCAGGGCGGCGATGAAATTAACATTGCCACTGCGGGTAAAAACTATGGCTGGCCAGTGATCACTTATGGTGAAGAATATGGCGGTGGTGTAATAGGCCAAAAATCCAAAGCGGGTTTAGAACAACCTTTGCACTATTGGGTGCCTTCCATAGCCCCAAGTGGTATGAGCTTTTACACAGGCAGTCAGATTAGCGGCTGGCAAAACAACCTGTTAGTCGGCTCGCTGAAGTTTGGTCAACTGGTGCGTTTAGAACTGACCGGCGATAAAGTCAGTCACGAGGAACGTATCCGTATCGGCGCCCGTATCCGTGACGTACAAGCTGGTCCGGACGGAGCTGTGTATCTTCTGACCGACGAAGATGACGGTAAGTTATTGCGTTTATCTCCACAGTGATGAGTATCCACTTTCAATGAACTATTTACCTTTTCAACTGAGCGCTTTGGCGCTCAGTTTTTTTTCTGCTGCGGTCAGTGCAGAACAAAACCAAATCCCGGACGAAATCATAGTGGTGACAGCTCAGGGGCAACAATCGCCCTGGATTGGCAGCGCTGCCAGTAACTTTAGTAAGAGCTTTGAGCAACAGCCTTTACAGACTGACGCGGCCAGTTTATTGCTGCATATTCCCGGCATTCAGGCCGACAGCAGAGCCAACTATGCTCAGGACAGTCGTTTAAGCGCCAGAGGTTTTGGCAGCAGAAGCAGCTTTGGTATTCGCGGTATCCGGCTGTTGCAGGATGGCATTCCGTTGTCGAGCCCCGACGGGCAAGGCCAGTTCAGTTCGGTGCTGCTGGATCAACTGGCCTCAGTGGAAGTGCTGACAGGCCCGCTTGCTGTGCTGTATGGCAATGCTGCTGGCGGTGTTGTTGCACTGCAAAGCCGTTGGCCAGTAGAAAACTCAGCTGCAGTGCAGCTCAGCCATAGCCAGTTTGCCCGGCAACAATTGCTGTCCGCCTCTATGGTCAAGGGCCGTCATGCGAGCTCATTCAGTGTAAAAAACGCAGAACTGCAAAGTCAGCGCTCTCATAGTGATGCGAAGAAACAACAGGCCCAGTGGTTATGGCAAAGTGCTTTTGATAACGATCTAAAGCTACAGTTGCGTTACGACTGGTCTTATGATCCACAGCTGCAGGATCCGCTGGGATTAACAGTACAGGAATGGCAGGCTAATCCACGCCAAACCGCAGCCAATGCCCTGACTTTTGATACCCGGAAATTTACCAAACAACAGCAAGCGAGCATCAGGCTGTCTCAGCAGCTGGACAGCCAGAGCTGGCGTCTGGCAGCCTGGTTTGGCCAGCGTGATGTAGGCCAGTATTTAGGTTTTGATGGTGTAGCCCCGACCTCGGCTGGTGGTGTAGTAGATTTAAACCGGCCCTATCAGGGACTGGATGCGGCATACAGCTGGCAGTTTGACAGCGTGCAGCTGACCGCAGGCGCGGCGCTGGAACAAAGCACGGACGAGCGCCGTGGTTATGTCAATAACAGAGGTAGTCAGGGCGATCTGCGCCGTGATGAAGAAGGTGAAGTACAGTCTGCCGACTTATACGGCCGTTTTGTCTGGGATCTAAATCCGGCCTGGCAATTAAGCGGAGGCGTACGTCACTCAGAACTGGATTTTGATGTGACAGATTTTTATATCACAGCGCAAAATCCGGACGACAGCGGCGCTACTTCTTTCGGGAAAACCTCAGCCGCTTTAGCACTGAACTTTGCTCAGTCTGAACAGTTGTCCTGGTACGTCAGTGCAGGCCGGGGGTTTGAAACCCCAACTTTTACCGAGATGGCTTATCAGAGCAACGGCGAAGGTTTAAATCTGGGACTCAAAGAGAGCACAAACCAGCAGTGGGAGCTGGGTAATAAATGGCAACTGGATAACTGGCGCTCCAGTCTGGCACTGTTTATGGTGGACAGTGAAAATGAGCTGGTGGTGGATCAATCCATTGGCGGCCGCACCAGTTATCGCAATGCCAGCGAAACAAAGCGTACTGGGGTGGAGCTATCCGCGTTATGGCGCGCTTCTGCCTCCTGGCAGCATCAGTGGACCCTGACTCAGCTGAATGCCCGTTTTACGCAGGGCGATTTGGATGGCAAGTGGTTACCCGGTGTAGCCAGACAACAGGCGCAATGGCAAATCAGCTGGATGCCGCTGCAAAACAGTGAATGGATGCTGCAACTGGATACCTTGTACCGCAGTAAAATAGCCACCAGTGATCAAAATCTGGTCTTTGCACCTTCAGCTACTGTTTATCACTTAAAAGTAGTGGCGGGATCCGGTCTGTCTGATTGGCAGCTGCGCTACTGGCTGGGTGTGGACAATCTGACGGATAAAAACTATGTCGGCGCTGTGGTGGTGAATCAGGCTAACGGCCGTGCTTTTGAACCTGCGCTGCCCCGTTCTGTGTCTTTGGGGCTGAGCCTGAGTTTTTGAGGCCATGGCTTAGCTTCGTATGCCGTCGTTGAGCTCTGTCTGGTAAAAAAGCCCTTTGGGTTGAACTTCATTCATTTTTTTCTGCCAAAGCCATGAAATTAATCAGTGGCTTTACAAGATTTAACTGAAGCACTGTACACTCTGTTTTACCCTTGTGTTGTAAAACTCAACCTAGCAGCATGAATATGTTGTATCTGATTGCTATTGTTGATGTTTTATCAAAAAAAGCTGGGGGAAGCAGGCCAAGTGAATTAAAATTGCCTGTGTTTAAAGCTGGTATGACTGAGTTCAAAAAATCAATGAAGCAATTTGCAGTAAAAACACCACTTATTACGCTGGGCCTGTTCAGTCTTTGTCTGGCTCTGACCTCTGTCTCTATTCAGGCCAACAACGCTTTACCTGATATTGGTGGCAACGCTTTTTCTACTCTGACGCCGGATAAAGAGAAGCAGTTAGGGGATGTGATGATGCGTCAAACCAAAGGCCAGTTGCCTATGGTGTATGACCCCTTGCTGGACGAATACCTGAATGCCATGGGCAACCAGATGGTGGCCAAAGCTCAGGACGTGAAATTTCCGTTTCGTTTTTATTGGGTGAATGACAAAAACATCAACGCTTTTGCCACTCTCGGTGGCAATATTGTGTCTCACACCGGCACTCTGGCTGTTTCAGACAGTGAAAGTGAATTCGCGTCCGTTATAGCGCACGAAATTTCTCACGTCACGCAGCGTCATATTGCCCGCTCTGTGGAAGCCCGCTCAGAAAATGGTCCTCTCACTCTGGCTGGTATTCTGGGATCGATTTTGTTGGCCACGGTAAACCCTGAAGCTGGTATGGCCGGTATTATGGCGTCTCAGGGATTGGCGCAACAAAGTGCGATTAATTTTACCCGCAGTAACGAACAGGAAGCTGACCGTATTGGTATTCAACTGATGGCAGATTCTGGCTATAACCCTTATGCCGTGCCCGAGTTTTTTAATAAACTGGCGGAAAAAAGCCGTTTTGCCAATACTCAGCTGGCCTTTTTGTACACTCACCCACTGTCACAGGCCCGGGTGGCAGATTCCCGCTTAAGAGCAGAACAATACCCCAAACGTTTTGTCGCAGACAGTCAGGATTATGCGCTGGTCAAAGCCCGGGTTTTGGCGCGTTATCACTATCAGACCAAAGAAGCGCAAAGTTATTTTTTACGTAAACTCTCTGAACCTGGTGGCAATACCAAAGCCAACCAGTATGGTTTGGCACTAAGTTATTTTGACGACAAACAAATAGATAAAGCAGATCAGATCATCAGTAAACTGCGGCAGCAGGAGCCGGATAATCTGTTTTACATTGATGCCTATACCGACATTTTGCTGGCGCAAGGCAAAGCGGAACAAGCCATGAGCATGCTGGAACAACAGTATTTGCTGAAACCCAACAATCAGGTGATTACGCTGAACTATGCCAACGCCGCCATTCAGGGCAAAGCGCACAGGTTAGCTATCCATTTGCTCAGGAACCTGCTGTATTTCAAGAATGATATTTTTCTGGCCTATGAAATGCTGGCGGATACCTACAAAGCCATGGAGGACTATGCCCGCTATTATGAAGCAAGAGCAGATGTCTATTATCAACTGGCCGTATACCCCAAAGCCATTGACGACTTAAACGAAGCACTGAATCACTTAGGGCCAAAAAACAGCCTGGAAATCCGACGGATAGAAGCCAAGAAAAAGCAATGGCAAACCGAATTAAACCGTCTGAAACGTTTATAAAATCAAAGGCTTGATATTTATGATTACGCTATACCACAACAACCGCTGTTCAAAAAGCCGGGAAGCTTTGGCTCTGCTGGAGCAAAGCGGCAAAGCATTTTCAGTGCGTTATTATCTGGAGCAGCCTTTGTCTGGCGCTGAGCTGACAACCTTACTCAAAGCACTGCAATTGCCTGCCCGTGATTTGTTGCGCAGCAAAGAAGACGAGTACAAAACATTAGGGCTGTCCAACCCTGCCCTGTCTGAACAACAGTTAATAGAAGCCATGGTGCAACACCCTAAACTGATGGAAAGACCGGTTCTGCAAGTGGATAACAAAGCTGTCATCGCCCGTCCTGCCGATAAGATGCTGGCCTTGCTGGTATGAAGGTTCAGTTACTGATTTTGTATTATTCCCGTCACGGCTCTGTGGCCGCTTTAGCTGAAAAGATTGCTATTGGTGCCCAGCAAGCCGGAGCTGAAGTGATGCTGCGTACAGTGCCGGCTATAGACGGCTCTGAGTCTGGCAGACACCCGCAGGTCACGGAACAGGATCTACTCAATGCCGATGGTTTTGCCTTTGGCAGTCCAGTGCGTTTTGGCAATATGGCTGCAGCCCTGAAAGCCTTTTGGGACAGTACCAGCAGTTTGTGGCTGAAAGGCGCACTGATGGACAAGCCCGCCGGAGTTTTTACCTCCTCCGGCAGTATGCATGGTGGTAATGAAGCCAATTTACTCAGCATGACCCTGCCGCTGTTGCATCACGGTATGCTGGTGATAGGCTTGCCTTATCTGGAGCCTGAATTGCATCATACCCAGACGGGCGGCACTCCTTATGGCCCAAGCCATGTCAGTGGTTTGGCCGGTTCCGATGCATTAAGTAAAGACGAACATCAGCTGGCCATTCAATTTGGCAAACGTTTAGCTTTAGCTGCTATTGCTTTAAAAACTTCCGGATTTAACACCTTATGAATGATACCTCTGTGGCTATGGCCCCTTCTACCCGACTTTATTTATGGCTTGGCCGTACAGGTTTTACCGGGCTTTTTTTATTGATCCCAGCCTGGGTGTTATGGCTGGCACCGCCTGAGCTGGGCAGTGCCAGGGTTTTATTAGCTCTGTTATGGACACCTTTATGGTTTCCGCTCTGGGGCATGATCACAGGAAAAGCTTATACCTTTGCCT
>CBIMJC010000177.1:0-8418 GCA_966244125.1 uncultured Rheinheimera sp. | reverse complement strand
AACACCAGGCTTTGGCTGCTTAATTGTGCAACACTCAGATCCTTACCTTTGGCCTGCAATTGACCCGACAAAGACAGGGGGTGCTGCCGGACCTGGCCCTGAATAGCTAAAGTGGGCAGTTCAAGCTGCCACTGCTTGTGGTGATAACTGGCTTTGAGGGTGATATCCCCACTTAACTGGCCGGGATACTCTTTCAGCCAGGGATCCAGTTGCATCTGTTGAAGTGAAAGTGTGGCATCGATCGCCAGCTCTTTGCTGAAGTCCAAAGCACCGGCACTGCTTAGATTGCCCAAAGCCGACTTCAGAGTCAGAGTCGACCAGCTCAACAGTGGGGCTTGCCAATGTGCATTCAACTGCAACTGGCTGTCGGGCAGTTCAGGCAACTGTTGCTGGCTTCGTACACTAAGCGACAAGTCAGCCAATGAACCTTTCGCGTCCAGCTGCATTTGCTGCACTTTGTATAAAGCTTCACCTTGCAGTGGCCACTGCAAACTCCTGGCCTTTAACTGCAGTTGTAGGGGGAGTCCGGCCGTCAGAGGGGCTATTTCTATTGAGGCTTTTGCCTGTTGCGTACCGGTCAGATCAAACTCCATCTGCAACTTTTCCAACGAACCTGAGAGGTTACTGCTGAGAGTTAACCCCTGGCTTTCGGCCTGAACAAATCCCTGCAATGCAAAAGGAGTGGCATTGCTCAAACTGAGTTGCGCCTTTGCATTGATAGGTTTGCCTTGTAAATCCGGCTGCTTTAGCTGCAGCTCTGTAAGTTGAAACTCCGTTAGCTCAAACTGATCCGGCTTGGCTTTGACTGCCATACTCAGTAACTTAGCAGAAAATTGCTGAGCGCCTGTGATTTCAGGCTGCTGTAAAGTGAGCTTTTTGATGCTGAGCCACAGTGGCAGTTCAATAGCCGTCAGTTTTGGTACCTGATACTGCCACCAGGCTTGGTCAATGGCTTTTGTAGTTGCAGAGACACTGTGGTGTTCTGAGGTTTCCGGCAGATGCAGCTGTAATTGGTCCAGTAGAGTGTCGCCCAGCCAAAGCTGCTGGCCAGCCAACTTTAACTCCGTAGTTAACTGACTCAGACTTAGCTGTAATTCACCTTGTTGCACCTTCAGATCGGTCAGTTGCAATTGATTGATGCTGATTTTGGGCAGATCCAGCACTGTCTCCTCTTGCTCTGGCTCCGTTTGGGGAGACGGCTTAAGTACCAGCTGCACTGCTTCTGCCTTGGCACTATCAAGACAAATCTCCAAGCGGCCCAAACAATACCAGCTCATTCTGGCAGAAAGGCTGCCAATGCTCAGTTGTAGATTGTCCTGTTCAAACTGCAGTCCGGTCAGGGTAAAACCTTCGGCCAGATTTCCGCTGATTTGGGTTATTTGCACTGGGCTGTTGTCCGGTATTAACCTGGTCAGTAGCTGCAAAGCTTTGTTGGTGTAAAACAGCGCAATGAGGCTTAGCAACAGCACTAAACTGAAGGCTAAAAAGAATTTCTTTAAGCTAAAACCCGAACTGAGGTTTTTTACATCAGGCATTGTATTGTGCTCTGTACTCATAACTCGGGTCCCAAACTAAAATGCAACTGCAAGGCCTGATTGGAGGGCACATCCAATCCCCAGGCCAAATCTATACGAATAGGGCCAACAGGGGAGGCCCAGCGCAGACCTAAACCTACACCACGGTAAATATCGGCTTTGTCATTCCAGGCACTGCCTGCGTCAAAAAATGCCGCAGCCCACCAGTTTCCTGACACTCTGTGCTGATACTCTAAAGCTGCCGCCGCCAGATAACGGGCTCCAATTAAGCTGCCTTCGGAATCGACAGGAGAAATAGATTCGTAGGAATAACCACGAATGCTGTTGTCACCACCAGCGAAAAACCGCAGGGAGGGGGGCAGTTCAGTGATGGCTTCCATCAGTACAGCTCCGGCGTCAAGCCGCACCAAATACCGCTGATCATCGGAAAAAGATCCTATCCAGCCAACCCGGCTGCGGATACGGACAAAACTACTGTCGGAGCCCCAGGCTGGATCTGAGACTTCGGTAACGAATAAATACCGGCTGGCGCTTGATGGCATACTGCCGCCACTGTCCCAGCTGCGGCTGAAACTAACACCGGGCATGATCAGATTGGCACTGCCTGAGTCTGTGCCCTGCACATAATCTTCATACAACCAGCGCACTGACGCTGTTCTGTACCACGCATCCTCTAATAGCCAGTGCCGCTCTAAAGAGGTGTTGTATTCCTGACTACGGGTATCTTCTAAATCTTTATTTTTAATACCAAAATTTAGTTTGTAAAAATCTTCACTGACGTTTTTCTTCGGCCATTTATAACCCGCTTCGACTGTTTGTTCAGGGCCGGATAACGCCATTTTACTGTTGAGGCTATGGCCTCTGTCATTCAGCCAGGGTTTGTTCCAGTTCAGTTTAATGCGGGGCCCCAGATCGGTGGAGTAACCCACACCAGTTTCCACCGTATTACGGATTTGTGGTTCTACTTTGACCTTGACCGCCAGCTGCTGGCCGGAGTTTTCGGGCTCATCCACAGTGACATCTATGCTGCGAAACCAGTTGGTTTCCGCCAGACGTTGATTTAATTCGCCCAGTTGGCTCGACAGATAAGGAGCACCAGGTTTAAAAGGCAACATGGAACGCAAACGCTCATCACGGATTTGGCTGCCTTCAAAGCTGACTTCACCAAAGTGATACCGTGGGCCTGAGTCAAATTGAATATGGATAAAACCCTGCAGCAGACGGGGAGCCACAGAGAGTTCCTGTTTTACAAATTTCGCCTGAAAATAACCACGGCGCAGCGCTAAAGAATTCAGCTGATTTTTGATTTCTTCATAACGGCCGTGATGCACCCTGTGATTCACTTTAGGCCCTATCTGTTTGACCAGTTTGGCAAATTCCGGATCTGTGGCCGCTTCTCCAAGGACCTCTACTTTAACGGATTTCAGCCGTAGTGCCTCGCCTGGTGTAATGGTCAGTCTTAGTTTTTGTTTTTTATCTTTACCAACCAGACTGGGCTCTATCTGCATACGGTAATACCCTACAGCCCGGCCTGCTTGTTTGACGTCCTCAATGACTTTGTTTTGAAAACGCCTGGAGCCCAGATTATTTTTCGCCGGCAAGCTATCTAAATAAAGTTCAATGTTATCAGCAAGGGGGCCTGACACGCCCTTGAGTTCTATTTGGGGATGCGCTGCGACTGCAGAGGCGGCAAACAGCGTCAGAATGGCCAGAGTCCTGTACAACAAAATGCGAACTATCCTTTGAGTTAGAACCGGGTCAGTGGCACCCGGTTACCTGGTAAGAGTATAACAGTCAAAGAGAGTTCAGTAGCTTTTCATCTGCTGCATAGATCAGTTGCTTACTTGTTAATCTTTCACTTTGGCAAATAAAAAAGTCTTCATCAGCAAAGACCACTCCGGTTCTTTACCATACATCCGGATCCCAAGTTCAAACACCCGGCTGGCGGCATTTTTCAGCCAGAACAAGGTGGCGAGCAATAACAGCAAAGAGACAATCCACTCCCACCAGGGCACGGAGACCGACGCCATCCGCATTGGCATAGCTGCAAAAGAGGTCAGAGGAAACAAACTTAAAATTTGCATCAGGCTGCCTTCTGCATTGTCCATGGCACTGAACACCACGCCTAAAGGCACTGTGGGTAAAAACATCACAATAGAGCGACTGGAGTGGTTGGGGTCATCGATAGTCGCGGCAAAACCAGCCATAAAACTGTTGATCAGCAACAAACCCAGACTGACAAAAATCAGAGCGCTGGCCAGTTCTAAGGCGGTGATCGGTAAGATAAACATACCTTTGCCTTTGGCCAGTGACACCGCCTGGATCATCAGGTATAAAAACAAACCTGTAGTCACCATACTTTTTAAGCAAAACAACGAAATTCCTAAAATTTTACCGTCAATCCATTCTTTGGTACTGATCAGTGTCAGTAACTGTTCTGTGACCCTTTGCTGTTTTTCCGTAGTGATGGCGGTAAACATAAAACCAAAACCTGAAAACACGCCAATACCAAGCAGGATCAGTAAACCGCCACTGACCATTTGTTGTTCTTTATTTTGTTTGGCGGAGTCTTTTTTCAGAAAAACCAGTTGGGTTTCAGGCAAGGTATTTACAATAGTTTTTTGCTCTGCAGTCAGGGGTAACTGATTAATGCGTTGTTTTTGCAACCAGTTTTGTAATTCAGGTGTTATGTTCTCCTGCCAGCTGGCGCTGGATTCTGCCGTCAGCACTAAGGTGTCATTTTTCACCTGCACCACTAAATCCCAGACATCACCAAGTCCTGCAACAGCTGTATCTGCCGCATCAAGCGGAATTTGACTGATGCTAAAACCTTTGATCTGTGGTGCAGAGGCATTGCTGACCAGTGCCACTTTGTAGTTATTGTCCAGCCAGGTTTTTACCAGTGGCCAGGCGCTCATCAGCACTAAAGACAGCAGCATCAGACCTATACTGATGATCTCTTGTTTCCATTTGAAATAACGTTGAAACTCAAATACTGCGATGGTCCATAAATTCATGCTGCATCTCCTTGTGCATCTGGTGTTATTTGCTGATTATGTTGCTGCACCGCACTCAGGTACAGTTGATGCAAACTGGGCTGAACACGGCTGAAATCTGCAAGTTCGGCCAGACTGCTGAGCTGCTGTACTAGCTGACTGACACTAAAACCCGGCCTTAGTATCAGTTGAAACTGAGTGGCGGACAGTGCTTTAGACTCCGCGACTGCTGCAAGAGCGTCCAGCGCCTCAAAGGGAAGGTCCTGCTGAAAACTCACTTCAAACCACTGCTTTGGATCCAACTGCTGACTGACTTGGGCCAGGCTGCCTTGAGCAACCAGCTCACCTTTGTTCAGCAGCAACATATGATCGGCCAGACGCTCAATCAACGACATTTGATGTGCGCTTAAGATCACTGTAGTGCCGCTTGTTTTCAGTTCTGTCAGTATGGATAACACATGCTCCTGATTGACCGGATCCAGGCCGGAGAAGGGCTCGTCTAAAATCAACAGATCAGGCTTATGCATTACACAGCTAATAAGCTGTACTTTTTGCTGATTGCCTTTGGAAAGTTTATTCAGGTTATCGTCCATTTTTTCCTGCAGATCGAGCCTGGTGCACCACAACATCAAAGCTGCATCTATGTCCTGTACAGTCATGCCCCGCAGTTTGCCGATGTAGGTCAGGTTTTGCCGTACCGTTTTATCCTGATACAAACCTCTGTCTTCCGGCAGATATCCATAACAACGCTGAGGTAAAGCGTTAAGCTGCTCGCCTTTATAGTCAATAGTGATTTGCCCTGCATCAGGGCGGGTTAAGCCAACCAGCATACGAATAAGAGAAGATTTACCGGCACCGTTGGGGCCCAGCAGGGCAAAAATCTGCCCTGACTGCACTTCAAAACTGATACGGTTGACGGCTTTGACTG
The DNA here is from genome assembly GCA_966244125.1 of uncultured Rheinheimera sp. Taxonomy (GTDB): domain Bacteria; phylum Pseudomonadota; class Gammaproteobacteria; order Enterobacterales; family Alteromonadaceae; genus Pararheinheimera. The sequence continues at coordinate 2,959 of CBIMJC010000177.1, read as the reverse complement.
TACTGTAACTTTTTTCTATCTCAAAGGCGGAGATCCTGAGCATGTTCTGTCCTTGTAAGCAAAATAAAAAAGCGTGGGGACAACAGCATAGCAATGCAAAGGTTTAAACAACAGTCGCTTAATGTGACAAATTATTAACCTGGCATGGTGCTTGTCAGCACTTTGTCATCTGTTTCCGTTAGACTGCTTGTCAGGACCTGACAGTGCCGGAGAAAAAAAGGATGAAAGTGAAAACGGCGTTAACCTTAGTTTTATTGCCAGGGTTGGACGGGACCGGAACTTTGTATCAGGACCTTGCTCTGCAATTGGCTCCAGGGTACGAGCTGCAGGTGATAGCTTATCCATTGGATCAGCTTCTGGGGTATCAGCAGTTACTGGATTTTATCCGGCCACAACTGCCAGACCAGCCTTTTGTATTGCTGGCTGAGTCTTTTTCCGGTCCTTTGGGAATTCTGCTGGCTAACGAAAAACCTGCGTTTTTAAAGGCGCTGGTGCTGTGTTGCACTTTTGGCCGTAATCCTTTGCCCGCGATGAAAGGCCTGAATCATGCAGTGGACAAGTTGCCATGGAATGAACTGGTACATCACTGGACAGTGTTGTGGTTGCAAGGCCGTTATGCCAGTCCGGCACTGTCTGCTCTGTTGGAGCAGGCGTTGACTATGGTGCCGGAACAGGTGATTAAACACAGAGCCAGGCAAGTGCTGCAGGTGGATGTGCTGAAAGAATTTGCAGCTTTAACTCTACCACTGCTGTATCTGCAGGCGCGGCAGGACAGACTGATTTGGTCCTTTAATGCTCAAACCTTAATGCAGCTGCAACCCTCGATGCAGCTGGTGACTCTGGATGCCCCTCATTTTTTACTTCAGGCGGTGCCAGCACAGGCTGCTGCCGAAATAAAGCAATTTATCGGACAGCGGCTTCTGAGCGCACAGAGCACAGAGGCTGCATTATTAGCCTGAAACCGGGCTGGTTTGCAGCAAAAAGCAGGCTCCTGGTGAGCTGTTGGACGCTGTAAGTTGCCAGCCATGGGTACTGGCTATTTCATAACAAATCGCCAGACCAAGGCCTGCGCCCTGATGTCGCCGCTGCGGGCTTCGCCAGAATCTGGTAAATAGCCAGGGTAAATGTTCTGGTGCTATACCCGGGCCATAGTCGCGGACACTGATGCCGGAATCTGTGACATTAAGCTCAATCACCGAATGTGCCGGCGCGTGATGGATTGCATTTTCCAGTAAGTTTTTCAAAAGCACAAAACAGGTGCTGCGATCGGCATTCAACAAAGAGGATTCGGCGTGCACTGCAACCTGGATCTGCACCTGGAAAATCAGCGCCAGACGGTTTAAATACAGCACAACTTCTTCTGCCACATCACTTAAGTACAACGGCTGGTACTGATAATTCTGGCTTTCTCTGGCTTCGGCCCAATGCAATAACTGATGGATCAGTCTGGCCATTTGATCACTCTCCCTGAGCAGCAGGGCCCGTTTTGGGAAATCTTCAGCCATTTCAATTTCACCCCGTAACAAGGCCAGCGGAGTTTTCAGTTCATGGGCTGTAGTGGCCAGTAATTCCTGCTGCACCTTAAAGCCTTTTTCCAGTCGATCCAAAGTCTGATTAAAGGCTGTGATCAGTGGCAGGATTTCTTCGGGTAATTTATCCGTTTCCAGCCGCTGGGTCAGGCTATGAGGTTCAATTTGTGCTGCAGTGGCGGATGCATGTTTCAGTGGCCTGAGCATATAACCTATGGTCAAACAGACTACAGCACTAATCAGCAGCAAGCAGATCAAAGAAACCAGCGCAGCCACTACAGACAACGGCTTCAGGTTGGTCAGCTGGAATATACTGATCAGCCGGTCACTGCTTACGACCTGCACATAATAGCCCGGGTAGTGAGGTAAAGGTGCTGTGTTGACGTGATACAACAAGTTCTGATGCTGTATGGTGAATAAACGGTCTTCTGTGGAAAACTGCTGATTTATTTGTTGAAACAGAGGCCCTGCATCCGCTGTGGATTGCAGCACTGCCACCCCCTGCTGATCAGTGATTTGATACAGCAACTCTGAGCTTAACACCTTGTATACCCAGTCGTATTCATCGTCACGGACTTTGCCGGAAGGGCGACCCATGCTGTCAGGAATGATTTCTTCATTTAAATAATGAATTTGCTTATCCAGCGTGTGCTGCAGTATCAAATTTGGATTCAGTACAAATATATAAAAAAAGATGCCGGCCAGCGTCAGGGCTAAAGCGGCGACAAAAGTGATAATTAAACGAAGGGTCAGATTACGTTTGCGATTGGCTGAGAGCATAACCTAAGCCTCTGATATTGTTGATCACAAGGGGGGAACCTATAGCGCTGAGTTTTTTCCGGATCCGGTGCAGTGCCACATCCAGTGCATTAGGAGTAACAGCCTCAGTTAAACCCCAGGCGGTTTGCTCAAGTTTTTGCCGACGTACAGTTTTACCTTGCTCCTGCATCAGGGTTTGCAAAATTTGCAACTCAGCCGGAGCCAGCAGGCAACTTTGCCAACCGTAATGCACAGAGGCTGAATGCAGACACAACCGGGTTCCCAGATACTCAGGATCGTTGAGCTGAATTTGAGGTGGGCGGCGCAACAAAGCTCTGACTCTGGCCACCAGCTCGTCCATGGCAAAAGGTTTGGTCAGGTAATCGTCTGCACCACTTTCCAGCCCATCAATCCGGTCATGCAGGGCGTTACGGGCTGTCAACACCAGACAAGGCAGATTTTTCTGCTCCACTCTGAGCTGGCGCAATAAATCCAGACCGTCGCCATCCGGCAACCCTCTGTCCAGGATCATTAATTCGTAGGCCTGAAGCCGCATGGCCTGGAGTGCAGATTTAGCGTCAGAAAACGCATCAGTGGCTATACCTGCTCTTTGCAGGGCCGTGCAGACCAGCTCGCTCAGCCGTTCATGATCTTCAACCAGCAGTATTCTG
>CBIMJC010000176.1:0-8422 GCA_966244125.1 uncultured Rheinheimera sp. | reverse complement strand
CAGTTTTGCGTCACGCCTGTTTTACGCCTTGAGCTCTGCGAAAGGCCGGACAAGATGACCTGCTGCCACCTGACCACCCAAATTCAGAACCAATCCGGCTTACAAAAAACACCCTCACAAGCAGCTCCACCAACCCCCAACCCCAAAACACCCCCATTAGCCGCATCCCACTGGCAATACCAATCTAACCCAACCTAGTATCTGCTCAACCCATAATCAGAATAACGAGGTTCAGGTGCATTTATTGATTAAAACAGCAGTTTTCGCAGCGATTTCAGGGATCAGTCTGAGCGCAATAGCTACACAACAACCCCTGCAGTATGAAGATGTCTTCCAGTTAGAGTTTGTCTCCGATCCGCAAATCAGCAGCAACGGCGATCAGGTGGTGTTTGTGCGTAACCGTTTTGATCAGGCTCTGGATAAACGTATTGGCTCTTTATGGCTCAGTGATACAAAAACAGGTCAGCTACGACCTTTAGTGTCAGAACAAGCGGATATCAGTTCACCCGTCTGGTCGCCTGATGGCAAAAAACTGGCTTTTATCTCAGCGGCTTCAGGTAAACCACAAATCCATATTCGTTGGATGGACAATGGCCAGAGTGGTCAGGTCAGCCACTTACCCGCTTCTCCTTCTGATTTAAGCTGGTCACCAGATGGTAAATGGCTGGCTTTTTCGATGTTTACGCCAAAAAAAGCAGCAAGTCCTGTGACTTTACCTGGCAAGCCCGAACAAAATGACTGGGCCAAAGCTCCTGTTTATATCGACACTATGCAATACCGGGCTGATGGCCGGGGCTATTTACCTGCCGGATACAAACATATCTACCTGATGGCCGCTGAGGGCGGTACTCCTATCCAGCTGACCAGCGGCGATTTTGATCATGCGGGTGAAATCAGCTGGCAAAACGACAGCAAAGCTTTCTATTTTTCTGCTAACCGTCAATCGGATAAAAGAGCTCAGGCCCAGAATAGCGACCTCTATAAGTTGACTATTGCAGATAAAAGCCTGACGCAAGTCACTGATCGTTTTGGCCCTGACCATGCGCCTGCTTTATCCGCCGATGGCAAATGGCTGGCTTACCTGGGATATGACGATAAGAAACTGGCGCATCAGGCCAATCAGCTGTATGTGAAAAATCTACAGTCTGGCGAAGTAAAAGCTCTTACTGCAGATTTAGACAGGGCTATCGACAGCTTCAGCTGGGATGGCGACAGTGATGCGCTTTATATTCAGTATGACGACCAGGCGCAGGGAAAAATTGCGTTACAGCCTCTGAATGGCAAACGTAAAGTGCTGGTTGAGCAAGTCGGTGGCACGTCCTATAGCAGGCCTTATACAGGTGGCAGTTTCAGTGTGTCGGATGACGGGGATATTGCCTATACCCAGATGTCGACTCAGGCGCCAGCTGAGCTTGGCTTATGGCAGGATGGTAAAAAGAAACAACTGACCGAACTGAACAAAGATTTGCAGCTTGCCCGTGATATAGGCGAAGTGGAAGAGTTCTGGGTGACCTCTTCTGTTGACCAGCGCAAGTTACAAAGCTGGCTGATTTTGCCGCCAAACTTCGATAAAACCAAAAAGTATCCGCTGATACTGGAAATCCATGGTGGCCCTCATACCGCCTATGGCCCTGTATTTGCAATGGAATTACAACTGATGGCGGCTCAGGGCTATGTAGTGTTGTATACCAACCCTCGTGGCAGCACCAGCTACGGTATGGAATTCGCCAATTTAATTCACCATAAGTTTCCAAGTGAAGACTATAACGACCTGATGGATGTGGTCGATGCCACTGTCGCTAAAGGTTTTATCGATGCGGAGCAGTTATTTGTTACCGGAGGCAGTGGTGGTGGTTTGTTAACCAGTTGGATAGTGGGTCATACCGACAGATTTAAAGCTGCTGTGGCAGTTAATCCTGTGATTAACTGGTTTAGTTTTGTCCTCAATGCTGATATGTACAATTACTTTAGCCAGTATTGGTTCCCGGGTATGCCGTGGGAAAAGCCAGAACACTACCTGAAGCATTCACCTATCAGCTATGTCGGCAATGTAAAAACTCCCACTATGCTGATGACGGGGGAATCCGATCACCGAACGCCTATTTCTGAGACAGAGCAGTTTTATCAGGCGCTGCAATTGCGTGGTATTGAAACTGCTATGGTGCGGATCCCCGGTGCTTCGCATGGTATTCATATCAGACCCAGTAATTTGATGGCGAAACCTGCCTATATCACTTACTGGTTTAACAAATATAAAAAGTAGCGTTTTGTTCTGACCAAAAAAAGGGCCGCTTTAATCCAGCGGCCCAGCTGTTTTTTATCAGGACTTCACTCAGATATAAGCAAAAGCGTCGGCAAACATTTGTTCGCGTTTTGCACCTTGCTGCAGAAAAGCGTCCCGTACTACACCCACCATAGGGAAAGGACCTGCGATATAAATATCGTAAGCTTCCAGCGAAACAAAATCCTCCAGCACGGCCTGATGCACTAAACCAGAACGGCCTTGCCAGTTATCTGAAGGGCTTTGTACCACTGGTACCAGTCTAAAATCGTGATGAGCAGAGGCCCATTGTTGCAGTTCAGGCATATGGTAGAGGGCTTCTTCATGACGCACGCCCCAGTATAGAAATACCGGTCGTTTCACGCCTGCTGCAGCTATCGCCTGGGCTATGCTGTAAACATAAGAAAAGCCGGTGCCACCCGCCAGCAACAAAATAGGGTTATGGCTGTCTTCGCGCCAGAACGCCTGACCTAAACCTACCTCTACCGTCACCGTATTATTGCTTTGCAGATGGGCTAACGCCTGGCCTGAATACTGATCGGCCACAGCACCGCCAATCTGCAGCTCCAAATGTTGTTGCCCAGGGATAGAGGCTACTGAAAAAGGCCGCTTGTCTTCGTCCGTTAAGCACAGCTGCAGATACTGACCAGCTTTAAACTGCACTTCTTGTTGTGGTGTCAGCAGCACCTGATGCACACCAGAGGTTAACGGCTGAATTTTATCGACGGTACAAATCACTTTGGTCATGAATAATCCTGCGGCTTAGCCACGAATAAAAGGGTGGTGTAAGGTCAGATCTGACTCGGCATAAGCCAGACAACAATAGGTAAAGTTCTGCGCTTTATCCAGATCAGACAAAGGTTCAGGTGGCAGATAAGACACAGAGCCAGAGCGCAGTCGGCAGACGCAGGAGGTGCAAACTCCCTGCTTACAACGAAACGGAAAGTCGATGCCATGGTGTAACGCCGCTTCGAGAATAGTTTCGTTGCTTTCCACCTGAAAACTCAGGCCACTGGGCAATACTGTCACCTGATGACTCATTTTTGGCCCGGTACCTTTAATTTGGTTACTGATTGTTCTGCGGGAACTATACCCAATTCAGCCCAGATCGTATCGACTTTGGCTGTAACCGCAGGGTCCATCACTATAGGTTCTCCCCATTCGCGGGTTGTTTCACCTGGCCATTTATTGGTGGCGTCCATACCCATTTTTGAGCCTAAACCTGATACAGGAGAAGCAAAATCCAGGTAATCTATAGGTGTGTTTTCCACTAAAGTGGTATCACGCGCCGGATCCATCCGGGTGGTAATAGCCCAAATCACATCCTGCCAGTCACGGGCATTGATATCGTCGTCACAGACAATCACAAACTTGGTGTACATAAACTGCCGCAGGAAAGACCAGACCCCCATCATCACGCGTTTGGCATGGCCGGGGTACTGCTTCTTCATGGTCACTACGGCCATGCGGTAAGAACAGCCTTCTGGCGGCAGATAAAAATCGACAATTTCAGGGAATTGTTTTTGCAAAATAGGCACAAAGACTTCGTTTAATGCCACACCCAAAATAGCCGGTTCATCCGGTGGACGGCCAGTGTAAGTGCTGTGGTAAATCGGTTTTTCTCTGTGAGTGATATGGGTCACTGTGAATACAGGAAAAGAATCTACTTCATTGTAATAACCCGTATGATCACCATAAGGGCCTTCAGGCGCCATTTCACCAGCTGCGATATAACCTTCCAGCACATATTCCGCACTGGCAGGCACTTGCAAGTCGTTACTGATACAGCGGGTGACTTCAGTATTGTCGCCACGCAATAAGCCGGCAAAAGCATATTCAGACAAGGTATCTGGCACCGGAGTCACGGCACCTAAAATAGTGGCTGGATCTGCACCTAAAGCCACGGACACCGGAAAAGGTTGGCCAGGATTGGCTTTTTGCCATTCTAAAAAGTCCAGGGCACCACCACGATGGGATAACCAGCGCATAATGACTTTGTTTTTGCCCAGCACTTGCTGACGATAAATACCTAAATTCTGCCGTTCTTTATGTGGGCCTTTGGTGACTGTTAAACCCCAGGTGATCAGAGGGGCTGCATCACCCGGCCAGCAGGTCATCACGGGCAGTTTGGTTAAATCGACCTGGTCACCAGTCAGCACCACTTGCTGACAAGGCGCCTTTTTGACTTCCTTTGCAGGCATATTCAGCACTTGTTTAAACACCGGCAGTTTGTCCCAGGCATCCCGCAAGCCTTTTGGTGGCTCTGGTTCTTTCAGAAAGGCCAGTAGTTTACCTACTTCCCTCAGCGCTGAAACATCAGTCTGACCCATACCTAAAGCGACCCGCTCTGCTGTGCCAAATAAGTTGACCAGCACAGGCACATCAAAGCCCTTAGGATTTTCAAATAACAACGCAGGGCCTCCGGCACGTAAAGTGCGATCAGCGATTTCGGTCATTTCCAGATAAGGGTCGATTTCCATCGAAATCCGTTTGAGCAATCCACGTTGCTCCAGCTGACTGATAAAGTCACGCAGGTCTTTGTATTTCATAAGGCTCGGGCTCAGCTTGGTGTGGGGCTATTATACATGCCTGACTTTGGCAAACCAGCCTGAGCTGTTTTGCCGTCCAGCTTAATACGCAGCTGAAGGCTGGCTGGTCCAGCAGACATAGTCCGATATCTGCCTGATCTGACCGCAGCTGGCTTGCGTTTTAACTGTGCTGTCATCTAAGGTGAAACACAAAGCTCAATCCGGGGGTGTTTTATGGAATTTCCTCAACAAATTAAACAACAAAGCTGCATGGACTGTTTAAGCGGTCAATCTCTTGGTTTTGAAATCCGTATGGCGTTTCAGCCTATTATCGACTGGTCTTTACAAGACATTGTGGGCTACGAGGCTTTGGTGCGGGGTCCTGAAGGCCAGGGCGCTGGCTGGGTGTTTGAGCATATCAACGACAGCAATAAATACTACTTTGATCAGGCCTGCCGGGTTAAAGCTATAGAAACAGCGTCCAGGCTGGGTTTAAAAAAACTGTTAAGTATCAACTTCCTGCCTAATGCCGTTTATAACCCTGAAACCTGTATCCGCGCCACTATCGAGGCTGGTGATCTATTTGGTTTTGATATCACCCAAATTATGTTTGAAGTGACTGAAGGTGAGCAAATTACCGATCAGGCCAAACTCAAACGTATTTTTGAAAGTTACGCCAAACGTGGTTTTATTACTGCGATAGACGACTTTGGTTCGGGGTACGCTGGTTTAGCCTGGTTAACCTCATTAAGACCAGCAGTTTTAAAGCTGGATATGGGCCTGATAAGGGATATTGATCAGGACACAGTCAAGCAGGCGGTGCTGAAGGGTATTTTAACCGTCTGTAGTGAACTGAAAACCAAAGTGCTGGCAGAAGGCGTTGAGACTAAAGCTGAATTGGATTATCTGGTGGCTTGTGGGATCAATTGGTATCAGGGTTACTACTTTGCCAAACCTCAACTGGAACTGCTCTTGAAGCATTCAGAGATCAACGGCTGGCGTTAAGCCGAAAAAAAAGATAAATTAATGGACATCCAGATGTCTAAGGTGTTCTCAATGAAAAAAGCAACTCAACTGATCCACGCTGGCCGCGGTAAAGAATGGACGGGCTCTGCGGTCAACCCACCTGTAGTGCGGGCTTCCACTATTGTGTTTGATACTATGGCCGAGCTGAAGCACGCGACAGCTCATCGTGGTGACAGGGTGCCTTATTATGGCCGTCGTGGTACAGCCACTCATTTTGCGCTGCAGGATGCGATCTGTGATCTGGAAGGTTCAGCCGGTTGTGCTTTGTACCCTTGTGGTGCAGCGGCCATTAACGCTGCCTTACTGAGCTTTTTAAAACAGGGTGATCACCTGCTGATGGTCGACACTGCTTACGAACCAACCCGGGCTATCTGCGATAAGTTACTGGCAGGCCTGGGTATAGAAACCACCTACTACGACCCTTTGATTGGCGCAGGCATCAGTGCGCTGATTAAAGCCAATACCAAAGTGATTTTTCTGGAATCACCGGGCTCTCTGACCATGGAGCTGCAGGATATTCCTGCTATCAGCGCAGTAGCAAAAGCACACGACATATTGCTGATGCTGGACAATACCTGGGGTACGCCAGTGCTATTGGATGCTTATGCTTTGGGTGTGGATATCTGTATTCAATCAGCCACTAAATACATAGTGGGGCATTCAGATGCCATGCTGGGTATGGCCACGGCCAACGAAAAATACTGGCCACAACTGCGGGAACATAGTTATCTGATGGGCTATTGTGCTTCGGCCGATGATGCTTATTTAGCCAGCCGTGGTTTACGCACCTTAAAAGTGCGTTTAGCTCAGCATCAAGCCAATGCATTCACAGTGGCAAAGTGGTTACAACAACGACCTGAAGTCGAAACAGTGCGTCATCCGGCTTTGCCTGAAAACCCGGGGCATGAGATTTTTCAGCGTGATTTCAGTGGCAGTAATGGCTTGTTTTCTTTTGTATTAAAACAAGGGGATGCCAAAGCCGTCGCCGCCTTTATTGAAGGCATGCAACATTTTAAAATGGGTTTTTCCTGGGGCGGATACGAGAGCCTGATTATTCCGAACTTAAGTATTCAAAAACTCAGAACGGCCAGTCCATGGCCTTATTCCGGCCCTCTGATCCGTTTGCATATTGGTCTGGAAGATACAGAAGATTTAATTGCTGATTTAGCTGCGGCCTTTGAGCGTTTTAATAGGCTGATTTAGTAAAAAGGCGCTGTGTTGACAGCGCCTTTTCCTTTGTTACTGCCGTAAAAAAGATTCGATGCTTTCGCCTGTCACTTTACCTATTTGGCTAAACAGATACCAAATAGCCACCATCAACATAATGGTGCAAGGCAAAGCAATCACCGGATAACTCAAGGCTGTCATTTGTGCCAGCTCTTCGTTAAATGCAGCGGTACCAGGGGGGCTGACCAGTAAGTATTTCGCCAGACCATAATTGAGTACCGAGGACACAATAAAAGATCCTGCGACCAGATAAGAACAGTTTTGCAGTTTAGCGGCAAAGAGTTGTTCTGCCTTGTTGGCTTTTAAGCTGGCTTCCAGTTTAGCTAGATCCATCAGCTCATCATTCAGCAGAATTTTTTTCACCAACGGATATTTACTGCGTTGGCTGACTAACACCAGCAGCGCAATAATGCCGGGCACAGCAGCTTCTTTAATGGCGATGTAGGCTGGGTCGAGCTGCAACAAACTGATGCCGCCAGTCAGTAACACGCTGATCACCCCCAGCACAGATAAAAAGTTGACCTTTTTACTTTGCTGTAATTCCCACAAACCAAAACCCAAAGGAAAGGCCAAAGCGACCACTAAAGCCCAGACCGGGCCTAATTGATGATCTTCGCTTAATTTACTCAAAATCAGGGTAGGAATAACGATGTTAAAGATTAGGTTGACTAAAAAACCTGAGGATTTTTTCTTTTCTGTCTGACTCATAATGTCCGGCCTTGCTGCCTGTTTTGCTGTCACTAGGGCTTGATGTGACGCCGAGTATATCTGATTTAACACTAGTTACGCAGTATCAGGCTAAACAGTTGCATTCATCCGACGAAAAGATCGGAATAGCTGCGACCTGTGTAAAAGTCTTAAGCTACTGATTTGTTGGCTATTGTAAAAACTTAGCAAGAACTCTGGCATTAAAGCGAACCATTCGCAATGGCATCTTATTGATTTTATTGGTTTTTTATTGATTTTGTATGAGTTTCGACTAGAATAAACACAAATTTTGAATCTGCAGGTATTCGTGATGAAAGGCCAACCTTTAGTGCTCGCTAAACTGAATGAGGTACTGACCTCTGAGTTAACGTCCATTAACCAGTATTTTTTACATGCCCGTATCTATAAAAACTGGGGTTTGGCTCAGCTCAATTCGGTTTGCTACAAAAAATCGATCAAAGACATGAAGCAGGCTGATGAGCTGATAGAGCGTATTTTATTCCTTGAAGGACTGCCAAACCTGCAGGCTTTAGGCAAATTACGTATTGGTGAAGACACCGAAGAAATGCTGCAGTGTGATTTGGATTTCCAGCATGATCAACTGCCATTATTACGTGATGCGATCAAATTATGCGAACAGCATCAGGATTAT
>CBIMJC010000175.1:0-8456 GCA_966244125.1 uncultured Rheinheimera sp. | reverse complement strand
TAAGCAAAGCCAACAGCGCCCATGCTGGTGCCTGTGCCTATCATAGTGGCCACCGTGGTGCCAAAAGTCAGGCCACCTGACACTTTACGTCCAGCCAGTAAAAAGTCTTCACTGCTATTCTGACGACGCGATACCAGATAACTGATACCAATCATGATCAGCAGATATAAAGCAAAACCTGCTAAAAAATATCTGCTGTCCATCTTAGCTCCTGTCTGCGCGATAGCAGGTTAAGTCCACTTCCACCTTACAATCCACCACCAGATCAGTCACTGCGCAAACCCGGGCCGGAGGCGCATCCGCAAACACCTCACGAAACACCTTATTAAAGCTGCTGAAATAGCGGGCATCGGTCAGATAAACTTTGACATGCACCACATCTTTGAGCTCATAACCTGCACTGTGCATAATGTCGATGCAATTCTGAATTGCCAGCTTCGACTGCTCGACTATGCCACCTTCAACCACTTCGCCATCACGCATCGGGGTCTGGCCTGACACATACAACCAGCCACCTGCTTCCACAGCCTTAGCAAAAGGTAAAGGCTGGCCGCCTGTGCCTTTGCTTTCATCAATACCGTATCTCTTAATGGTCATAACTTCTCCCTGCAATTAATCACCTAAAGGCTGACGCTCATCGCCACCACGGCTGCTGTCGAGTGACAACTTCACCCGTCTTAATTTGTCCCGTGATTTACGCTTATTCAGCTTGGCCACTTCGGTCGCCAGCACATCTATTACCGCCAGCATGGCGTAACGTGAGGCTGAAGGTTTATAGATAAAATCTGTTTCTGGTGCCTGCAGTCCAAGCACTATGTCGGCGTTTTTTGCCAGCGCGGAATCGGGTTTGGTAATAGCTATGACTTTGGCGCCGTACTGACGGGCAAGAGCGGCTGAATTGATAATTTCACCTGTATTGCCCGTCAGCGAAATAGCAACCATCACGTCCGTGGGTTCCACAGCGGCGGCGACCATGCGGGTTAATAAACCATCCTGATAACTGCAGACCGGCATACCAAAACGGAATAAACGGTATTGCAGTTCCTGCGATCCAATGGAGGAGCCGCCGCCCATACCTATGCAAAAAATCATCCGGGCGTTTTGCAGGTAGTTAACCGCCAGTTTAATGTCGGCTTCTACCAGTAATTTGCGGCTTAAATCCAGGGTGTTTTTAATGGCTTCGTATACGCCCTGAATACCATCCAAATCCGGCGTTTCTTCGATAAAACGCTGCCCTACGGCTAAAGACTGAGCCAGTTTCACTTTTAGCTGACGTACATCTTTGCAATCGACAGTGCGGGCAAAACGGGTGACAGTGGCCTGGCTGACACCGGCTTGCTCCGATAGTTTTGCAATACTCATTTCTGTGGCCGCTTTGACATTGTCGAGGATCAGCTGAGCCACCCGCTGCTCGGATTCACTCATCTCTACAAAACGCTCGGAAATCCGCGACAACACATCTATTTCGTAACTCATGGTTTTATCCCGTTTATTCTTTAATAGTGGGTTACTATGTAACAGACAAAAAAGTAACACCAAACAACTTAATGAAGTTACTTTGTACCAAATAAAATTGAAAGTAAATATCAATATGGCGCTATTACAGTAATTTACATGTGGTGATATAGTTAAAACATTACATAAATCACAGGTCAATGTTATGAAGTACCAAAGTACCTTACACAAATCAGCCAGCCCTTTGCCCCATTCTGTCGGACTCAATCTGCTGCAGCAGGATATTTGTCTGCCGGCTGCTCTGTTGAAAAAATCGGCTATCCGGCACAACCTGAACTGGATGCAAAGTTTTGCTGACCAAAGCAAAGTGCTGCTTGCCCCTCATGGCAAAACCAGTATGACGCCCTGGTTGTTTCAACAGCAACTAACAGCAGGAGCCTGGGGGCTTACCGTAGCCACAGCTTATCAGGCGCAGATAGCAGCCCAGGCTGGCGCCCGCCACATTATTCTGGCCAACCAGTTAGTAGGCAAAGCCAATATGGCTGTGATAGCCAGACTGTTACAGGACGGTACAGAAGTGTTTGTGTGTGTGGATCATCCGGCTCAGGTGCAGGCGCTGTCGGATTTTTTTCAGCCGTTACAACTGACTATTCCGTTATTAATTGAACTGGGGGTGGACGGCGGACGATGCGGCTGTCGCACTGAAGCAGATCTGATGCAGCTTGCCAAACAAATACATAGTTGGCCTGCTGTACAGCTGGCTGGAATTGAATTTTATGAAGGTGTGGTCAAAGGGTCTGAACCAGAACAAAACGTCCGGCAACTGGTACGCCAGGCGGCCGGGTTAATGCACACTTTACAACAGCAGCATCTGCTGCAGTATCCCACTACACTGATCAGCGGCGCAGGTTCCGTCTGGTATGACGTGGTTGCGCAAGAGCTGACTGCAGCGCAATTGCCGGAGCAGGTCAAACTGGTGCTCAGACCGGGTTGTTATATCAGTCACGATCAGGGGATTTATCAGCAAGCGCAAAAACAAGTGCTGGCTCGCAGCCCTCTGGCGTGTTCGCTGGGCGGGGATTTACAAAATGCGCTGGAACTGGCGGTTTATGTACAGTCCTTACCTGAACCAGGCCTTGCGGTTCTGGGGTTTGGCAAAAGAGATGCGGCCTTTGATGCGGGTTTACCTCAGGCTATTGCCATCTATCGGCAGGGTCAATTAGTGACAGAGCATGTAGCGGGCTGCGAAACCATCAAAGTGATGGATCAACATGCGTTTTGGCGTTATGACCAAAGCATCCAACCTCAGATCGGCGATATTGTGCTGCTGGGCACCTCACATCCCTGCTTAACTTTTGATAAATGGCGCACCTTATGGCTGGTGGATGAGCGTTATAACTTGCTGCAGGAAGTGGATACGTTTTTTTGAGAGGGAGGAAAAAATTATGGGGTCAGCGCCGATTTGCCGGGCAAATTGACGCTGACCCCACTCTATCAGATGGCGTTTTCTGACAACACACCCGGCTTAAAGCTGTCGACACTGATAGAGCTGAAACGTAATTCGTTCATCCGTACCAGTTGTTTCGCTTCATCCGCAGTAGTAACGTTAATCTCCAGGGCTTTGGCAATCAGTTGATCCATAGGGATTTTACGTGGCACAGAGCCTTGTTTTTGTGCAGCGTAAATTTTCTTCATCACAGGCTGAGCTTCATGCACTGCAATAAAGGCGGATTCCATTAAACCCGTTGGATCTTCATCGCCTTCACCAATAAAACATAAGTGAGTTAAGCGATCACGGATCACACCCGGCTTTAACAGGGCATCAGAAATTTCCTGAGTCACGGCATCGGCCGGCATTTTGTAGCCATTACCAAAAGGGAACACCAGAGTTTTTAACAGACGCGCTACAACACGGCTTGGGAAGTTCTGGAAGAAAGCATCCAGTGCTTTGCCAATTTCATACAGGTTACGTTCAACTGAATAACGTACGAAAGGTAAATCTGCCACCTGACGGCCGTTGTCTTCATAAAACTTCAGTACGGCAGAAGCTATATACAAGTGGCTTAACACGTCGCCTAAACGGGCTGACAGCATTTCTTTACGTTTTAAATCACCACCTAACATCAGCATGGAGAAATCTGCACTTAATGCCAAAGCACGGCTCATACGGCTTAACTGCTTGTAGTATTTGGCGGTTTCACCAGACACAGGGCTGGAGTTAAAACGACCTAAAGTTAAACCCTGCCACAAAGCGCCAAAAGTATTGCCTAATGCAAAACCAATATGTTTCATCAGCAGGCTGTCAAACTGTTGTAAACCTTCTTCCGCATTTGGATTGGCTGCAGCTTCTAATTCCTGCAAGACGTACGGATGGCAACGGGTTGCACCCTGGCCAAATATCATCAGGTTACGGGTCAGAATATTCGCGCCTTCCACTGTGATAGAAATTGGCATGCCCATATAACCGTGTGCCAGATAGTTCTTCGGCCCCACCTGAATAGCGCGGCCCGAATGGATATCAAAAGCGTCGTTTAACAAGGTACGGGACATTTCTGTCATATGGTACTTGGCAATAGCTGTGACCACTGAAGGGCTCAGGTTTAAATCAATGGCACCAGCCGTCATCACCCGCATGGCTTCTAAGCTGTAGGTATAAGCACCAATACGGCCTAAACTTTCCTGCACCCCTTCAAACTTACCTATAGCCATACCAAACTGCTGACGCACGTAAGAGTAAGCGCCCGTCATACGGGTGGCTAAATGACCTGTGGCTGTGGCCAGCGCAGGTAAAGAAATACCACGGCCTGCAGACAAACATTCCACCAGCATACGCCAGCCACGGCCTGCGTAATCCGGACCACCGATAATCCAGTCCAGCGGAATAAACACGTCTTTACCGTAAGTGGTACCGTTCATAAAGGCCATGTTCATCGGGAAATGACGATCGCCAATTTCCACACCTTGATGGCTGGTTGGGATCAGGGCACAGGTAATACCCAGCTCAGTTTTTTCGCCTAACAGGTTTTCCGGGTCATACAGCTTAAAGGCCAGACCCAACACAGTTGCCACTGGCGCCAGCGTGATGTAGCGTTTATCCCAGTTCAGGCGGATACCTACCACTTCTTTGCCTTCGAATTCACCTTTGCAAATCACGCCTGTATCCGGAATACCACCGGCATCAGAACCCGCCTCAGGGCCTGTTAAAGCAAAACAAGGTACTTCTTTACCTGCAGCTAAGCCTGGTAACCAACGGTCTTTTTGCTCTTGTGTACCGTAGTGCATCAAAAGTTCGCCCGGGCCTAAGGAGTTAGGCACCATCACAGTCACAGCCGCAGTTAAGCTGCGTGTGGCGATGCGCGATACGATCGTTGAGTTGGCGATGGCAGAAAATTCACGGCCACCGTAGCTTTTTGGAATTATCATCGCAAAAAAGCCGTTGTCCTTGATGTATTGCCAGACTTCAGGCGGTAAATCGCGCTGTTCCTGCACAATTTTGTAGTCATCCAGCATCTTCAGCAAGGTGTCTACTTCGTTGTCCATAAAGGCCTGTTCTTCGGCAGACAATTCAGCTTTTGGAATGGCATGCAGTTTTTTCCAGTCAGGTTTGCCCTGGAATAAATCGCCATCCCACCAGACGTCCCCTGCTTCCATAGCTTCACGTTCTGTGTCCGACAGCGGAGGTAAAATTTTCTTAAAGATGCCAAAGACGGGTTTGGTGATCAGGTTACGCCTGATGTCTGCTACACCGAGCACAACAATCAGCACAACCAACAGCAGGATCAAAATTGACATAAACAGGTCCTTACAGAGATTAGTGAGCTTGACTTGATAAAGTTAAAGGTGACGCTATGCCAGCGGCTATATAAGGGATCAGCCTGTGGATCACGCCTTCTATTTCTACATTTTCGTTAAAATCTGCAGCTGCAATTTCCTGCAAAGCCTGGTTTGACGCCATGGTAAAGACCACAGTGCCCAGAGAAAAATGCAGACGCCAGAAGATTTCACTGGCCGGTAAATCAGGGCAAGCCTGCTGAACCAGCAACACAAATTTGTCCAGAGTACGGCCATAATGATGGTTAAAAAACCAGCGCAAATGCCCCTGCACATCGGTATAACCGCGGCCCAGTAGCTGCAAAAACATCCGGGTGCCGTGGTGCTGAACTTTATTCAGTTCCAGCAAAGGTTTAATAAACACAGACAGCACTGCCGTTAAGTCATTTTGTTTCTGACTGGCCAGTAACTGGCTGAATTCCTGATCCAGACGTGGCATCAGCACGGATAAATAGCGCTGCAGCACAGACTGGATCAGCTCTTTTTTTGAACCAAAATGATAGTTCACCGCCGCCAGATTAACCTGCGCCATGCTGGTAATTTGTCGTAGTGACGTATCAGCGAATCCAGTGGAGGCAAAAAGCTGCTCTGCCGCATCCAGGATTTTGTCCTGCGTTGTTGTTTTATTCACCATAACCCTGACTAAATTAAAACACCTGTTTGAAATGTACGTTTGAAAAAATTCACTGTCAAGCGAGCACAACAGAAAAACCCCAATCTGGTCAGAGGAGCGACAAAATAAACAAATCATTTACATGCAAGGTGCAAAATAACTACATATTTTGCCGATTAAAGGGGCAAAATCTGCTGACTAAGGCCTGATTAAAAAAACCGCTTGACATCAATAGCAGGATCAGACAATTTTGAGCCATACCTAAACCACTCAATAAATAGGAGAGCAAAATGCAACGTTGTGCTGCAAACCCAAACAGCTACTACTGCTCTACCTATTACCTGTCCGAGTGGTTCAATAATTAGAACAACTTCTGCCATAAGCCAGAAGCTTGTTCTGTTTGTCTGTGTAGTTCTGCATACAACCAGGCTCTGATGTATTTGTTTGCTGACAGCATGTTCAGGCCTTGATCCGTCTGATTGTTGTTGCAACCTCTTTGCCATGCTTCCGGCTTTGGTCCGTCCTTTTTTTATCCGAAAAAACAGATTGCCATCAGGCAACACCCAAACCAGAGGAAGCACTATGTCACATTATAAAAAAATGAAGCTCAGCAAAGTAGGATTAGCCACACTGTTTGCCTTGTTTGGCAGTCAACAGGCTTATGCGCAACAACAGGCTGAAGCAACAGAGCAAGATGAAGCAAAAATAGAAAAAATTGAAGTCACAGGTTCACGCCTCAAAGGTGTGGATATGGAAGGCGCTAACCCGCTGCAGATTTTCAGCCGGGATGATTTAGCGAAAAAAGGCTATGACAGCGTCAGCTCCTTTTTGCGCGATTTACCCCAAGCCTCCAGCGCCGGTACTTTTACTGAAAACGGCGGTGTGGCAGGCAATGACGGCACACCAGCAGGTGCCGCTGGCGTGAGTTTACGTGGTTTAGGTTCCAGCTCAACATTGGTGTTAGTCAACGGCCGCCGGGTGGCGGTGGACTCCTTCACCAATGGTTTTGACTCCTTTGTGAACGTTAATGCCATTCCTATGTCAGCACTGGAGCGGGTTGAAATTCTGACGGACGGCGCATCCTCAGTGTACGGCTCAGATGCCATTGCAGGTGTCATTAACTTTATCCTGCGCAAAGACTATGAAGGGCATGAACTCAGCGCCTCTTATGGCGATGACACAGCCAGCAGCGACTTTACCAAATACAACCTGACCTACACCGGTGGTTTTAGTACCAGCAACAGCAATACCACGCTGGTGATCGATTATTTTGATAAAGATGCGCTTTTTAACACAGACCGTCCGATAGACGTGACTTTTAAATCCAGCACCCGTGTCACTATAGACGGCAAAGATTACGCTGAGCCCTGGTGTGGTACAGCCACCAGCAATGGTGGTACCCGCTGTCAGTACGACTATGTCAGCGAACGGGCTATTCAGCCTGACAGTAAAGCTGTTGGCGCAACTCTGAATCACACCTACCGCCTGGGTGACGACCGTGAGTTTTTTGCAGAAGCCATGCTGCAACAAAACACAGGTTCAGCCTACGACTCTGCAGCGGCTTTTGATGTAAGGGTGCCAGGCAATGCTGCTTTTGTACCGGCCTGGGCGAAAGCCATAGACGCGCAAAATGGCGCAGTCAATCAAATCCGCATCCGTTCACGTTTTCCTGAAACCAGAGTGCAGGATTACGACAGCCAAAGTTATCGTCTGTTAGCAGGTTTACGTGGCGAGTGGGCTGAATGGTCCTGGGAAACTGCGGCCACTTATGGCAAAACCGACAATGAAATTACTCATGTCTCAGGTTATATGGGCATAGATAAAGTGGCGGATGCACTGGCAAATGGCAGCTTTAATCCATTTAATTTAGGCCGCGATAATTCAGCCTCTGTCATTGCAGGTTTGCGTGAAATTGCCCCGCGTATTGGTGAGTCGGATGTCTACTCAGTGGACTTTAACTTCTCCGGTACTTTGTTTGCAGACATCAGCGCTGTATTTGGTGGTGAATTCCGTGGTGAAGAAATATCGGATAACCCGGCTGAAGTGGCTCAAAGCGGTGGCATTTATGCGCTGGGTGCCAGTGATGCAGCAGCAGACCGCACTCAATATGCCTTTTACAACGAATTTAATATTCCGCTGACCGAAAAACTAGACGCGATAGCGGCGTTACGTTATGACCATTACAGCGATTTTGGTGGCGACATCAATCCTAAGCTGTCCTTACGTTACCGCCTGACCGATGATCTGATTTTACGCAGCTCCTGGAGTACAGGTTTCCGTGCCCCTTCGCTGTCACAACTGGGTGCCGGTACTTCATTAACAGCCAACTACATCGACTGTGGCGCCGATCAGCCCTTTAACGCACTTTGTGGCGACTTTGGTGGTACAGCGGGCGAACTGGAATTTGATCAGGAAACGCTGGGAAACAAAAGCTTAGACGCTGAAAGTTCAGAAGCCATCAATATTGGCGCCTCCTGGAATCTGACGGAAGATTTGCAATTTACTATCGATTACTGGAAGTACACCCACGAAGACATAGTGGATGTGGGCGACGACG
>CBIMJC010000174.1:0-8610 GCA_966244125.1 uncultured Rheinheimera sp. | reverse complement strand
TGCAGCGGACAGACGGGCTTTATGTTCGGCCAGACTATCTGGCCGCATCACGTTTTCAAGTGCAGTGCGTTGTTGGCTGATTTCCAGTTCGCTGTAGCCATTGGCGCGTTTAAAATCGTGGTGTAAATCAATCAACAGCTCATGAGTGGTTGCATCGGTTTCGATGATTTTTTCCGACAAAACAAAAATGCCACCAGGTTTAAGCGCCTGATAGATACGTTCAATTAAGCGGGCTCTGTCTTCTTTGGCTAAAAACTGCAAAGTAAAATTACTGACCACCATAGCCGCGTTTTCCATCGGAATATCACGGATATCAGCCAGCAACACAGTGGCTGGCACTTCAGAGCGGAAGGCCTGCAGATGGCTGGTGCAGCGCTCCACCATAGCGGCACTGTTATCGACCCCAATAACCTGACAACCAGGTTCTGTGATTTGACGGCGCATAGCTAAAGTCGCTGCGCCTAAAGAACAACCTAAGTCGTAATAATTGCTGTCAGGTTGCTGAAAACGGCTGGTTAGTTTGCCTATGGTCTGAATAATGGTTTGATAGCCAGGCACAGAACGCTGGATCATGTCCGGAAAGACATCGACCACGGCAGAGTCAAAACAAAAATCCTGAATATGGCCCAAAGGGTCGGCGTAAATATGATCTTTTTGCATCAGTGGAATAACTTCATACCTGTAACTGGCAAACAGTTTAACGTATTTCGACTTTAAGACGAAATCAAAGCAAACTTAACTGAGTCTGATCCTTTGGCCAGGGGGCGAGGATGGAATGCTCTATGCCCAAATCCTGCACAAATTGCCGTGCTAATACAGGGGCTGTTAAATTATCCGGACTATGAAAAAAGCAAAAAGGAGTTCTGCCTTCATCCAGCCATTGCCGCACTTTTTTCAGCCAGGGCTGATAATACTGCTGGTTGACGGCCATCTCATCAGTACCGATAAAACGGAGCATGGGTGTGTTGGTTAATGCCACTGCATGCACGGGCAAATAAGGTTTTTTGCGCTGGGCATCCAATAAGGCTGCGGTAGTGGCAGGCACTGAAAACAAAGCCCTGCTGTCAAAAATAACCCGTTCTGCAGCAAAGTCCCGTAACAGGCGATTAAGAGTGATCTCCTGTTCTGCTTTATCAAAAAATACCGGATGACGCACTTCAACCGCTACAGCATAAGAAGAGCACAGGCCGTTTAGCATTTGTTTTAACCAGCTTAAATGCTGTGGTGAAAAAAATGCGGGGAGCTGCAGGTGT
The DNA here is from genome assembly GCA_966244125.1 of uncultured Rheinheimera sp. GTDB lineage: Bacteria > Pseudomonadota > Gammaproteobacteria > Enterobacterales > Alteromonadaceae > Pararheinheimera. Next base: position 7,357 of record CBIMJC010000174.1, on the reverse strand, counting down.
ATCAGTGCAAGTTTGTTGGCCAGAGGCGCAATCAAATCCAGCCAGAGTTGTAACTCTTCTGTTTGAAATTGTTGAAACTGATGGCTTAAACGCTTTGGTACTTTTAAGGTAAAACGGAAATTTTCGCTGCTTTGTTCGGCCCAACGTGCCACAGTCTGAGCTGACGGGTCTGCATAAAAGCTGGTATTACCCTCTACAGTATTGAAATACCTACTATAGTTAGCAAGGAAGCCAGACGGTTCCAGTGCACTGTTAAATATCAGGTTTTTCCACTGAGGGTTGGCCCAGACCGGGCAGCCAACATAAAGCATCTGTGATTTCCGTTGTAAATGAGTTGCGTATTATCGCTGTATTCGACATCTTAATCCAAGGTAAAGCTCACTATCCTGCACATGATTAAAAAGCTGCTTCTATTGTTGCTACTAATGACAGGCTGTACTGCTCAGGCGCAAAACGCTGTAGCAGTCGGTTCCCTTCCTGCATCGCTGAAAATTGGTATCTCCAGTGATACTTATCCTTATATGTTTGTTGATGAAAAAGGCCAGGCTGCGGGTTTGGTTGTGGATTACTGGCAGGAAATCGCAAGACAACAAGGCATTGCAGTTGAATACGTTGCCGCAGACTGGGCTGATACTCTGACTATGCTGGATACAGGGCGTATCGACTTGCATGGCGGCCTGGGCCGCACTGCCGACAGAGAGCAGCGGTATTTGTTAGGTCAAAGTTATCTGGATATTTTCAGCAATGTGTTTGTGCATCGGGATTTAGCCGGTGTGCATAATCTGGCGGATTTAAAACCTCATCTGGTTGGCGCAGTTGAGCGTTCCACTCATGTTGACAGTTTGACTGAGCGCCAACCGGACTTGGTGTTAAAACGCTATGCTTCTGTGTCGCAAATGTACGATGCGGCATTAGAGGGGGAAATAAAGGCTTTTACCGGTCTGGACCGATTGCCTCCACGTTATACCCGCTACCGTGAATTAATGTCCTTTTACCCTGTGTATAAAAAAGTACCAGTGCGCAAAATAGAGCTGACTTTTGCTGTCAGGCGGCAGCAACAGCAACTGTTAGACGCACTGGTGCGGGCTGCTGATGCGGTGGATCTGAATTTCAGAGATCAACTGGAACGTAAGTGGCTTAGCGTGGACACAGATCCTGATACCTTGTTAGTTGGCGTTTCAATAGGAAATCAACCTTATATGGACGTCAGCAGTATTGGCGATGTGCAGGGGGTCTTTGTCGATTTATGGCGCTTGTGGTCAAAAAAGACCGGGATCGCCATAGGTTTTGTGCCCAATCAATCGGAAGACTCGCTGGCTTATTTACGCAAAGGCCGTATTGATGTGCAAATGGCTCAGGTCGAAAACACAGAAAAATTTACCGGTTTAAAACCTGCTTATCACCTTTATAATATTTACTCCTCGTTGTTTTATGACAGTCAGTCTGATCTTACCGATCCGGTTCAACTCAATAACGCCACTTTAGGTTTGTTACAAACCGCAGATTTCCAGTCCCGGCTGCAGCAGCAATTGCCGAAGGTGAAGATTAAGGTCTTTGACACTGTGGAGCAGATGATTGAAGCCGTGTTAAGAAAACAGCTGACAGGTTTTTTAGCCTCTGATGTCGTAGTACAAAATCGTCTGGCCCAAACCAATAGCCAGGAGAGTTTTAAGGTACTACCAGGTATTCGTTATGAGTCAGCTGTCTATTCTCTGATCCGTCTTGATGATCAGGAGTTGTACCAAAACATCCAGCGGGGGTTTTCACAAATCAGCCTGGATGAAATGGTCGGGATTGAACAACGCTGGCTCGACAAGGATGCCGGCGGATACTTCCAGACCTTCCGCGACAAGGTGCCATTAACAGCGGCAGAACGGCAGTGGTTAAATCAGCATCAGCAGATCCGTGTTGGTGTGATGAGTGACTGGCGTCCTGTGGAGTTTGTTGACGAAAAAGGTGAGCCGCAGGGTATTACATCCGATGTTTTGAAGTTATTAAATCAGCGCTTAGGAGCACAGTTTGTCCCTACCCCCTACAGTGACTGGGAGCTTCTGCTGGAGGATTTTAAAGCTGGAAAATTGCAGATGGTGGCGAATATTTCTGACTTACCAGAGCGACGTAGTTTCAGCGCCTTTAGTAATGACTATTGGACTTTGCAATGGATTATGGTGGGTAAACATGATGCGCAATTTGATGCCAGAGTGGCGCAAATGTCCGGGCAACGTATTGCAATCATGCGTGAGTATCAGTTTGTTAAACAGATCAAAAAGGATTTTCCACAACACAAGGTGATTGAAGTGGACAGCTTAAATGAGGGACTGGAAATGGTGGCCTCGGGCCAGGCAGATTTTGTGCTTGATACCGTAGTGTCTTCCGGTGTTGCGCTCAGAGATCCGCGTTATGTTAACTTAAGAGCTTATTTACCAACGGATTTACCTGTTTATCCTTCTTATTTGGGTGTGCACAAAGCCTTGCCGGAGCTGCTGGTGATCCTGAATAAAGGGATCAAAACCATTAATGATACGGACCGGAAAGTGTTATTGGATAAATGGTTAAATCTGGAGATTAAACAAGGGCTGGATCAAAGTCGGGTTTTTACTCTGGTGCTGCAAATCGCAGGTCTGTCTCTGGTGGTTATTCTTGGCTTTTTAATCTGGAACTTTTCATTGCGCCGCGAAGTAAATTTACGCCGGAAAGTGGAAGAAAAGATGCGTTTTATGGCCGGCCATGATGATTTAACTCAACTGCCGAACCGCAGCCTGCTGATAGAGCGGTTGCAAACGGCTTTACATCAGCACGCCCGCCACAATGAAATGTTAGCCCTGATGTTTATAGATTTAGATGGCTTTAAACAGGTCAACGACCAGTACGGCCATGATTTAGGCGACGAAATGCTGGTGAAACTATCTGCTCTTTTAAGTCACTGTGTGCGAAAAACAGATACTGTAGCCCGTTTTGGTGGTGACGAGTTTGTGATCCTGCTGACAGGTATAGTCGATCGGGATGACGCCGCCATAGTGGCAGAAAAAATACTATTGTACCTGCAGGAACCACTGGCTTTGTCGGCTTGTCAGGCGACAGTGGGGGCCAGTATTGGCATTGCCATTTATCCTCATGATGGCACTGACGCCGCTACTTTACTTAAGTCTGCCGACAAATTGATGTATCAGGTGAAACAACAAGGCAAAAGCCAATATCGTTTTAGCAGATAGCATCCAGACAGTGTCAGAATAAATAAAATGCACTTACTGATGGTCAACTGGCTTTAAGAGCAGTGACATTAATCGGCTTTTCTATATAATTAGCGCTCATTTTCGCAGGCAGATTACAGTTCGACTGAAAGGATAAGTTAATGCGTAGCCATTATTGCGGTTCATTAAAGGCTGAAAACATTGGTCAGCAGGTGTCATTATGTGGTTGGGTAAACCGTCGTCGTGACTTAGGTGGTTTAATTTTTATTGACCTGCGCGACCGCGAGGGCCTGGTTCAGGTATTTTTTGATCCGGATTTAACCGACTTATTCACTCAGGCCGCTGATTTACGCAATGAGTATTGTGTGCAATTAACAGGCACAGTGCGCGCCCGTCCTGACTCTCAGGTCAACAGCGAGATGGCGACAGGTGAAGTCGAGGTGTATGCCTCCAGCCTGACTATTCTGAATAAATCTGCGCCAATCCCGCTGGATCCGAACCAGAACAACAGCGAAGAGCAACGCTTAAAATACCGTTACATTGATTTACGCCGTCCTTTGATGAGTGACCGCTTAAAGTTCCGCGCAAAAGTCACCAGCTTTGTACGTAACTTTATGGACAGCAAAGGCTTTTTGGACGTGGAAACCCCAATTCTGACCAAAGCGACCCCAGAAGGTGCCCGGGACTATTTAGTGCCAAGCCGCACCCACAAAGGCCAGTTTTTTGCTTTGCCACAATCACCTCAGCTGTTTAAACAATTGCTGATGATGGCGGGTCTGGATCGTTATTACCAAATCGTCAAATGTTTCCGTGACGAAGATTTACGTGCTGACCGTCAGCCGGAATTTACTCAGATTGATATCGAGACATCATTCATGACCTCAGAGCAGGTGATGGAAGTGACAGAGCAGATGGTGCATCAGATGTTCCTTCAGCTGTTGAATGTTGATTTGGGCAAAATGCCTCGTATGACGTACAACGAAGCCATGCGTTTATACGGTTCAGATAAACCTGATCTGCGTAACCCTATGCAGTTTGTTGACGTGGCCGATCTGTTAAAAGAAGTGGAATTTAAAGTCTTCTCTGGCCCGGCTAATGATAAAAAAGGCCGTGTGGTGGCGTTAAAAGTGCCAGGCGCTGCGGAAAAAGTGTCACGTAAAGACATCGACAATTACACTGCTTTTGTCGGTATTTACGGTGCTAAAGGTCTGGCCTGGTTAAAAGTGAACGACATCAGTGCCGGTGCTGAAGGTATTCAATCACCTGTGGCTAAGTTTTTAACGCCTGAAATTATCAGCGAAATTTTAAAACGCACAGAAGCAACCACTGGCGACTTAATTTTCTTCGGTGCTGACAGCTATAAAGTGGTGTGTGAAGCTATGGGCGCTTTGCGTCTGAAGTTAGGTGAAGACTTAGGCTTAACAGTGCAGGGCTGGAAGCCGTTGTGGGTGGTGGACTTCCCGATGTTTGAAGAAAACGATGATGGCAGCTTCTCGGCTGTGCACCATCCGTTTACCTCACCTTTGGACACGGCTGAATTCCTGGCCACCGAAATGGACAAGCTGGATCACAGAGCTTTGTTATCCAATGCCTACGACATGGTCCTCAACGGCACTGAGTTAGGTGGTGGTTCTGTCCGTATTCACACACCTGATGTGCAGGCGAAAGTATTCCAGTTACTGGGCATCAGCGATGAAGAAGCGGCTGAGAAGTTTGGTTTCTTACTGGAAGCCTTACGTTATGGTGCTCCACCACATGCAGGTTTAGCTTTTGGTTTAGATCGTCTGGTGATGTTAATGACAGGAGCCAGCTCTATTCGTGATGTGATGGCGTTTCCAAAAACAGCCACTGCAGCTTGTCCTCTGACTGATGCTCCGGGTGAAGCCAATCCGGCTCAGCTGGCAGAGCTGGGTATTCAGGTAGTGAAAAAGCAATAATGCATGAGCTGCACCGCTGTTGTGTGCGCTTTTGATACACTATGTTGAAGCGGCTCAGGCCGCTTCAGTTTTATAATAACAATGGAGTTTGATGCACATGGCTGGTCATAGTAAATGGGCTAACATGAAGCACCGTAAGGCTCGTCAGGATGCCAAGCGGGTCAAAATTTTCACTAAACTTATTCGCGAGCTGACAGTGTCAGCCCGCATCAGTCCTGACGTCGATGCGAACCCTCGTTTACGTACTGCAGTGGCCAAAGCATTGCTGAACAATATGACCCGGGATGCGATAGACCGCGCTATTAAACGCGGTGCCGGTGAGCAGGATGGCAGCAATTATGAAGAGCTGGTGTACGAAGGGTACGGCCCTTGTGGTGTGGCCATAGTAGTTGAAACTCTGACCGACAACCATAAACGGACAGTGGCCGATGTGCGTAGTGCTTTTACCAAATACGGCAATATGGGCACTGCAGGGTCGGTCAGCTATTTATTCAGTAAAAAAGGCATGATCTCTTTTGCGCCGGGTTTATCTGAAGAGCAGGTGCTGGACATAGCGCTGGACGCTGGTGCTGAAGATGTGGTGAGTCATGAGGATGGCAGTATTGAAGTCATCACCAGCCCCGACAGTTTTAACGACGTACGTGAAGCCTTAGAGGCAGCCAGGTTAGTAGCGGATGACGCTGAAATCACTATGGTGCCTTCAGTCAAAGCTGAAGTGGATGCAGAACATGTAGTGAAGTTTTTTAAACTGATCGACATGCTGGAAGATTTCGATGATGTGCAAAACGTCTACCACAATGCTGACATTGCGGATGACGTGATGGCGCTTGTGCCTTAATGGCTATTATCCTTGGTATAGACCCCGGCAGCCGGTTAACAGGCTACGGGGTGGTTCGCCAGACAGGGCAGAAATTCGAGTACATTGCCAGTGGTTGTATTCGTTTGACACTCAATGATATCCCCGATCGCTTAAAGCAAATATTCGACGGTGTCAGTGAAATTATTCAGCAAACCCAGCCAGATGTTTTTGCGATAGAGCAGGTATTTATGGCACGTAACCCGGATTCGGCTTTAAAGCTGGGGCAAGCCCGTGGTGCTGCTATAGTGGCCGCTAAAAATGCTGGTCTTGAGGTGTTTGAATACTCAGCCCGTCAGGTCAAACAAGCGGTAGTGGGGACTGGGGCAGCCGATAAAACTCAGGTGCAGCATATGATCCGCACCTTATTAAAATTACCAGGCAATCCACAGGCCGATGCCGCGGACGCCCTTGCCGTAGCTATGTGTCACGGGCATACTCACCAAAGTTTATTGCATATGGCAGGGCAGGCCACTAAAACTGTGCGCGGCCGCCTGCGCTGATTTTTTAAAGACCGGAGCTTTTAACTGTGATCGGATTATTACGTGGTGTTATTTTAGAAAAGCAGGCGCCGGATTTATTGATTGATGTGGCAGGTGTGGGCTACGAAGTGCAACTGCCTTTAACCAGCTTTTATAAATTACCTGAAGTTGGCAAAGAAGCTGTGATCTATACCCATTTTGTGGTGCGGGAAGATGCGCAGCTGCTGTATGGCTTTCATACCAGCACGGAGCGGGCTTTATTTCGCCAACTGATTAAAGCCAATGGCATAGGACCTAAGTTAGCTCTTACTATCTTATCCGGCCTTTCGGCCCAGCAATTTGTCCGTTGTGTGCAACATGACGATATCAGCACCCTGGTGAAATTACCTGGTGTAGGTAAAAAAACTGCCGAACGTTTATTGATCGAAATGCGCGACCGCCTGAAAGACTGGGGACTGAATATCAGCACTCCGGTGACCGATCATTTGGTGCTCTCTGGTGATGAAGTGGAGTCTTTTGAGCTGGTCGAAAGTGCAGAGCAGGATGCGATCAGTGCATTGGTGGCATTGGGCTATAGTCAGGTGCAAGCCAGCAAAGCAGTACAAAAAATTAAGCAGGCCGATATGAGCAGTGAACAGCTGATCAAACTGGCGCTGCGCAGTATGATTTAAACAGGACCTCCTATGATAGAAGCCGATCGTCTGATCGACACCAAAGCCAGTCGCGAAGATGAGCTGATTGACCGTGCCATCCGGCCTAAATCGCTGGCGGATTACACTGGTCAGCCTCATGTGAAAGAACAAATGGCAATTTTTATCGAAGCGGCCCGTGGTCGTGGTGAGCCTTTGGATCATCTGCTTATTTTTGGACCGCCGGGTTTAGGGAAAACCA
>CBIMJC010000173.1:0-8627 GCA_966244125.1 uncultured Rheinheimera sp. | reverse complement strand
ATGCTCCCAGGGTCTCACGCCCTTGTCGCCTTGCTGCAGCATCAATTACTTTGGGTATTAAAATCCTCTTCGTACTTGAAGCTGCAGCTTTGTTGACGGCGTGCGCTCGCCCTGGTCACATAGGTAAGCTATGCTCCCAGGGTCTCACGCCCTTGTCGCCTTGCTGCAGCATCAATTACTTTGGGTATTAAAATCCTCTTCGTACTTGAAGCTGCAGCTTTGTTGACGGCGTGCGCTCGCCCTGGTCACATAGGTAAGCTATGCTCCCAGGGTCTCACGCCCTTGTCGCCTTGCTGCAGCATCAATTACTTTGGGGATTAAAAAGAGTGAAAAAACTTCAGCCAAAACAGCAGATTTTTGCTGTATTTCAATAGATTGATTGGTTAAAGTAGCGCCAATTTTATAGCCTGGTCAGAAGGGTTACCGCCTTATGTTATTAACCTTAGTTATTTGTTATTGGGTGTTTTCTGTGGCGCTGGGTTTATGGGCCGCACTGAGAGTAAAAAACACCCGTGATTTTGCCGTCGCAGGCCGGCATTTGCCTTTTTATATGGTCACAGCCACAGTCTTTGCCACCTGGTTTGGCAGCGAAGCTGTGCTGGGTATTCCCGCTACTTTTATCGATGGTAATTTACGCGACATAGTGGCCGATCCTTTTGGTGCTGCACTTTGTTTAATTCTGGTGGGGGTATTTTTTGCCGCGCCTTTATACCGGATGAAGTTGCTGACCATAGGTGACTTCTATAAAAGGCGCTACGGCCGCTCTGTTGAAGTGCTGACGACTTTAGCCATAGTCTTGTCTTATTTAGGCTGGGTTGGCGCTCAGTTAACTGCTTTAGGTCTGGTATTTAATGTGGTGTCAGACGGGGCTATCAGCATGACAGCAGGCATGTGGATTGGTGCTGGCAGTATTCTGATTTATACCCTGTTTGGTGGTATGTGGGCTGTGGCTATTACCGATCTGGTGCAGATGATAGTCATAGTGCTTGGGCTGTTGTATATAGGCGGCGAAGTGTCACAAATGGTCGGTGGTGTGTCTGTGGTGGTGAACCATGCGGCTGCTGCAGGCAAACTGGAATTCTGGCCAGAGGCGGATCTTAAAGCCATTATTGCTTTTATGGCTGCTGCCTGCACCATGATGTTAGGCTCTATGCCACAGCAGGATGTATTTCAGCGGGTGCAATCGGCAAAGTCGGAAAAAATTGCGGTCTGGGGTTCAATACTCGGTGGTTCTTTGTATTTCCTTTTTGCTTTTATTCCGCTTTTTATCGGTTATGCCGCCACTCTAGTGGCTCCGGATATGGTGAAAAACCTGATGGAATCTGACTCTCAGCTGATTTTGCCACAGCTGGTATTGCAGCATATGCCATTGATTGCTCAGGTTATTTTCTTTGGTGCTTTGTTATCCGCCATTAAAGGCTGTGCTTCAGCCACCTTGTTGGCTCCTTCGGTGTCTTTTGCTGAAAATATTCTGAAACCTTTGTTACCTCCTATGCAGGATAAACAGTTATTGCGGCTGATGCAGGCTGTCACTTTAGTCTTTGCAGGCTGCACTTTAACCTATGCGCTGAACAGCGAATCGACCATTTTTGGTATGGTGGAAGATGCCTATCAGGTGACTTTGGTTGCTGCTTTTGTCCCTCTGGCTTTTGGTGTGTACTGGCGCAAAGCTACCAATCAGGGCGCTTTAATGGCCATAGCTTTTGGCGTCAGCACCTGGCTGGGCATTATTTTCCTTGGCCCGGAAGACCCTTATGTGCCTGCTCAGTTTGCCGGTTTATTGGCCAGTATTGCGGGGATGTTGCTGGGGTCTTTGATGCCGCAGTATCTTGAGCACGACCATGAAGTGCATGACAAGTTACACAGAGGTGAAATGGCGCACACAGGCCCGGAGCATGGCTGATTTTCTACAAAGAATTAAGGCTGTTGTTTTTGATTTAGATGGCACGCTAGTCGATTCGCAGCTTGATTTTACTGAGCTGCGTCGCCGTCTGGGCTGGCCTGAGCAGACTTTGATCCTTGAGCATTTAGCTACTTTAAGCTGTGCGGTCGAAAAACAACAGGCCGCGCAAGTTATTGTCGACTTTGAACTGGAAGGTGCACGTAACGCCAGCTGGATGCCCAATGCCGATCTGTTGCTGCAGCAGCTTAATGACCGGCAAATGCCGATGGCGATTTTAACCCGCAATATGCGTCAGGCCACAGAGCTTTGTATGCAGGCGCTGAATATACCTATAGATCTGGTTCTGACCCGGGACGATGCACCGGCTAAACCTCAACCCGAAGGTTTATGGCTGATTGCCGAACGTTTGGGTGTGCAGCCTAATGAAATGCTGTATGTAGGTGACTATCTGTTTGATATCCAAACCGCCCGCAATGCCGGCTCCTATTGCTGCTTATACCGTTATGGCGACAATCATATTTACGCAGAGCAAGCGGATTTAGTGGTCGATGATTTATTGGATTTGTTAGTACACTTGCAAAAATAATTGAATTAAGCGTCTGATATTCCTTATATTCTTTATTATTCTGCTTCCTATTTCTGCAGGAATTCCCAAGCATTAGCAGGACTTCAATTCACAAGGAACTGTCATGACTTTAGGCGAATACATTAAAGATTTACGTGCAACTATGCAGTTAAGTCAGCCTCAGCTGGCTGAGCTGATTGGCATCGAACAATCCTATTTATCCAAACTTGAAAATGATAAATCGCTTCCGTCCAACGAGGTGTTCAGACGTTTACTCAATGCCTTGAATCTACCTTTACCTGCATTTATCGCGGCATTTTCTGCACAAGAGCAGCAACAGCTCAGTGCCATAGCGGATGTCGAACTTTATCTGAAACAGCAGCGGAATAAACAGCAGCGTCATTCTGGTTTATTAGTGTTGAGTTTAAGTTTTGTATTCGCCTTAGGAGCCGCCTGTTTTTATGCAGGTTTTCAGGCCTTATGTTTTCCTGAACGTTTGCATCAGTATGAATCTCAGGGCCTTGTATTACCGGATGAATCTGCTTTTGTATTTACCGACTGGGATCAAAACTTTCCGGTACTGACTGGTACTGGTGAAGAGATGAAGCAATCTATGCAGAAAAAGGCTGAAAAAGAACAGCTGATGTATCAGCGTTTAGCTCAACTGACAGAACATAGTTTTGAACATAAAGGCGAGTATTACATCCGTACTGTAGAAGGGGGGAGCAGGACTTTTATCTACGACGGTAGTCATATGGTGAACCGTACCGGCAATACTGTACTGCAACTACTGGGTTTATTTTTGATGGTGTTTAGTGGCGTGTTAAGTCTGGGCCATAAGGCGTTGCTAAGGTTCTGAACACAAGGGCCATTGCTGGCCCGCTTGTACACTCTGACTAAATCTCTTTTTCCAAAGCCTTTGGCAGACGGCGGTGTTTTTCTTTGGCTTCTTTAATAGCGTCACTAAAAGCCGACGCCAGAATACCTGTGGGGACTGCAATCATACAAATACCAGTCACAGCGGTAATACCAGCCAGAACACGGCCAAGCACAGTGATGGGGTAAACATCACCATAACCTACGGTCGTTAAAGTGGCGACAGCCCACCAGGTGGCGCGTGGGATAGAACCAAAAGCTTCGGGCTGAATATCGCCTTCGACTAAATACAGGCAGGTGGCGGCAAACAGCAGAATAATGACACCAAAAATAGCACTGACTAAAAGCTCATAAGTGCGGCTGCGCACAGCTTCAGCTATACACTCCAGCGCTGTGGAAAAACGCCCGAGCCTTGCCAGCCTTACGACCCGTATTAATAACACCAGACGGAGAATGACGCCACCATTGCCCAGATACAGCGAAAAGGCGACAAAAATCGCCAGCAAGTCGGCCAGGGCAAAGAAGGAAAAGAAGTGCTGCCAGCGACTTTTGACCGAGTCATTTTCAACACAGGTCCAGAGCCTTGCCAGATACTCGACTAAAAACAGCGAACCTAAAACCAGCTCAGTGTAACGAAACCACTGCTCACGGCCCTGGCGTATGCTGGGTTCAGTCTGAATAATGGCCAACAGAATACCAGCCAGTATCACCAGTGCTATGGCGATATTCAGCGGCGACATGCCTTTACCTGAATATAAAACCGGGTCAAGCTGATGCGCCAGACGGGAGCGCAGTTTGTGTAACAGACTTTGATCGTGCATAACACACCATTCATAAAATCAATGATTGATTGTCTGAGCAAGCTGCTGATTTGGCAAGATGTTCCTCCGGACTTGTTAAAAATCTCCCGGAACCTCGCCCAGCTCTCCAATCGCATGCTGCAGCAAGGCCTGTTGCCTTTCCTGCTCAGTCAAAATGCCAACAAAAGGCGTGCGACGGCGCAGCTTACGTACATAGGGGCTGTCTTCAGTGATGCCCTGATAAAATTGCTCTGGTTGCTGATACAACTCCAATACAGACAGCCAGTGTAAATAGGCCCCATAACCCAACTGACCCTTGTCGCGTCGCTCTTCCAGTTTGGTTTTAACCTGCTCCAGTAAAGCAGGCTCGGCCAGTAATTTGGCAGCAATAGCCTGATGCAGCACCAGAATTTGCCGGTCGATATTTTCATCTTTGATGCCGGTTTTTTTCACCCTATAGGGTCTGTTGTTTTTATTGCTTTTGGGTATCCACATCTTTGTATGCTTTAGTGTTCATGAGTTTAATGGAATTCTCTGGAGTAACTTTTAAGCGAGCCAAGTAGTGGCGTCAGGTCGGTTAATCGTCCGGCGATAATATGGATCACCCCGTCTTTTTTCTCCAGAATACCATTGACCTTCAATAGTTTAGATTTTAAATAAGCCTGACGCTGCGCCGAAGCTGTGGCCGACCAGACCACTAAATTACTAAAACCTGTGCCATCTTCCAGTGTAATAAAAGTCACTCCTGATGCCGTGCCCGGGCTTTGCCTTGCCGTGACTAATCCTATTACAGTCAGCACCGACTTATGGTTCAGCGCAGGAAGCTCTGCCGCCTGCACAAATTTCCCCAACAGCCCTTGCTGTTTTAATAGTTGCACCGGATGAGTCCGTAAGCTCAGGCCCGTACTTTGATAATCTTCCACCACTTCTGTCAGCTCTGAAGGCATCGGCAATTGGTACTGGGTTTGATAAGGTTCAGCCGCCAGTAAAGGCAATTTATGTTGCTGATCCAACAACTGCCAGCGGGCCTGATAACGTTGCCCCGACAGTTGTTGCAAGGCATTGGCACTGGCAAGCGCCGTTAAATCACCATCACTTAGTCCGGACTGTGCTACTGCAGCGAGTTGCTGGTAACCGCCCTCTGGCCTGTGTTTTAACAACAGCAAAGCCCCTTGTTGGCTTAAACCTTTGACCAGCCTGAGCCCCAGCCGTATGGCAAAACCAGCGCTGTTAGAGGCGGGGACCATTAAATGATCCCAATCCGATTGATTGACACACACAGGCAGCACTTCGACATTATGCTGCCGCGCATCCTGGATCAGCTGGCTGGGGGCATAAAAACCCATAGGCTGACTGTTTAATAAGGCGACATAAAAAGCCACAGGGTAATAGCGTTTTAAATAAGCCGAGACATAAGCCAGCACAGCAAAACTGGCCGAATGTGACTCAGGAAAACCATATTCACCAAAACCACAAATTTGCTGATAAATACGTTCGGCAAATTCTTGCTGATAGCCTCTGCTTAACATGCCCTCGATCAGTTTTTGTTTAAATTGGATCAACTCACCGGTTTTTTTCCAACTGGCCATAGCACGTCGCAACTGATCGGCTTCACCCCCTGTAAAACCTGCGGCCACCATCGCCAGTTTAATCACTTGCTCCTGAAAAATGGGCACACCTAAAGTACGTTCCAGCACTTGCTTGACTGCATCAGAAGGGTAGGACACAGCTTCTTCGCCATGACGGCGTTTTAAATAAGGATGCACCATATCGCCCTGAATAGGGCCGGGCCGCACTATGGCTATCTGGATCACCAAATCGTAATAACTTGCAGGGCGCAGTCGTGGCAACATCGACATCTGGGCCCGTGATTCAATCTGAAATAAACCTACAGTGTCGGCTTTTTGAATGGCTTCATACACCTTTGGGTCGTCACCTGCTTTGGTGATGGCCGCTATGCTTAACTCTGTATTCTGGTAACGCCTGACTAAATCAAAAGCCTTACGAATGGCGCTTAACATACCCAAAGCCAACACATCGACTTTTAATAACTTTAACGATTCCAGATCATCTTTATCCCACTGGATCACAGTGCGATCAGCCATGGCGGCATTTTCCACAGGCACCAGTTCGTACAAAGGCCCCTGGGATATAACAAAACCTCCGACATGCTGGGATAAATGCCGTGGCATGCCCACCAGTTGCTGTACCAGTTGCACTAAAAGCTGAGCTTTTTTTGCTTGTGGATCCAGCCCCAATTGAGTCAGTTGGCTGCTCCAGTGCTGGCTTTTATCCCGCCTGTGCAGATTTTTCAGGAAAAACTCCACCTGATGCAGTTCAAAACCCAAAGCTTTGCTGATATCGCGAAAGGCACTTTTAAAGCGATAACAAATCACAGTAGCGGCCAAAGCTGCACGCTCACGGCCGTATTTCCGGTAAATATACTGAATGACTTCTTCACGGCGCTCATGTTCAAAATCTACATCTATATCAGGAGGTTCAGCCCGTTCTACCGAGATAAATCGTTCAATCAATACATTGATCTGGCGGGGATCCACAGCAGTAATAGCCAGGCAATAACAGACCACTGAGTTAGCGGCTGAGCCACGGCCCTGATACAAAATTTGCTGTTTTTGCGCAAAGACCACCAAATCATGAATGGTTAAAAAGTAGGAGGGGTAATTCAGCTGCTCTATTAAATCAAGCTCTTTGTTGATGGTCTGCTGAATGTCTGCCGGCACCCCTTCAGGAAAACGTTGCTTCTCGCCGGCTTTGACCAAATCCCGTAAATGCTGCATGGCAGTTTTGCCTTTGGGCACCAGTTCTGTCGGGTATTGGTAACTTAATTCATCCAGCGAAAAATGGCATAAATCCGCCAGTTTCTGGCTATTGTCCAAAAGCTCAGCCGGAAATAGCTGCTGCAGTTTTTTTATCGGCCTTAAGCTCTGTTCGGCGTTACTTAATAGCTGTCGCGCCATATCAGGCACAGCTTTACCTGCTTGAATGGCGCTTAAGGCATGCTGCAAAGGCAAACGACTGGCCTGATGCATCAGCACTTCGCCAATCGCGCAGCAGGGGAGTTGCAGTTGCTCTGCCAGTTGCTGGCAATAAGGCAGATAAAATTGATCCTGACTTTGTAATTTACGGCTGGCTCCAAGCCATAACCGCTCTGCATGATGTTGATTTAACCAGTTGCCCCAGTACTGGTCAGTCTGCTGATCGCCACTGGGCAGCCAGAGGATCTGGCAATGCTGAATACGCTGAATATCCCATTCGGCCAGTTGGTATGAGCCTTTTTCGGCGCGGCGTCTGGCCTGAGTAATAGTGCGGCATAACTCGCTATAGGCGCTTTTATCCGGACAAAGCAACACCAGCCGTAACTGTGGGTTTAGTACCATTAAAGAACCAATAATCAGCTTTAGTGGCAACTGTTTTTGCCGGATCTGATGGTGAGCGCGTACTACGCCTGCCAGTGAGCATTCATCAGTGATGGCTAAGGCTTTGTAGCCTAAAGCTGCGGCTTGTTGTACTAATTCAGCCGGGCTGGAAGCACCTTGTAAAAACGAAAAGTGACTCTGGCAGACTAATTCGGCATAGCCAGTGGTTTTAGTTAAGGCAGGGATCTTCATCAGCTGAAATACCCCTGCAGATACAGCTGCTCCGGCTGTTGTAAATCCCGGTATAGCCACAACCACTGGCCTTGCGCATTCTGGCCGACATAATAATCCCTGTGCTGGCTCTGCTGTTGCCACCAGCCACTGCTTAACCGTTCAGGGCCATAACAGAGCTGCAACTGCTGTTGCTGCTCTGTATCCAAAGCCAAAGGCGGGGTGACTAAAAATGCCGGTCGCACAGCAGCTAAAGTGCCTTCAATAGCTGTTTGTGGCTCTAAAGCGGCCGCATAACGGTTGGCTTGCTCAGGCAATAAATCATTATGCAGGCAAGGGCTTTTGACCTGATCTTTGCCCAGACGGGCCTGCAATAAGGACACCAGCTGCAGGGCCGAATACAGCTGCTGTTTCCCGGCAAACAGGGTCTTGTACTGAGCGTAACGGGGCCCGGTGCGGCTTAAAATCAGTTTCAGTTGGATCACAGGTTTTTTCAGTTTTAAGCGCTCCAGCTGCAATTCGCAGAGCTTCAGCCATTCTTTGCTTTGGTATTCACCCTGAGCTGAATGCAGTTGCAGCTGTTGTTGCTGCTCTTGCCGTTGTAGCAGGCAAAGCTCCAGCTGATAGGCCAGTTGGTCTCTTTGTTGCAAATACAGCTGCAGCAAACCAAACAAATACTGTAAAGGCCCAAGCAACTGGTCGCTGCGCTCCATTTCGTACAGCAGTTCCAGCTGCTGCTCAAAGTGTTCGACAGGTTGAATAAACTGCAACAGCGCAGGTTTTGCTCCTGTCAGTTGTTGTAAATACTGCAGCATCTCAACACCAAAACGCCGCACCAGTTCAGCCTGTGGGATCTTCAGCACATCACCCAGCTG
>CBIMJC010000172.1:0-8659 GCA_966244125.1 uncultured Rheinheimera sp. | reverse complement strand
TAGCTTTTTGCACACAAAATTTCACTGTCACCCACTTCTGCAATCGGCTTGGCCGAAGAAAAAAAAGAAAGCAATGCCAAGGGCAAAATGAGATTTTTCATAATTTTATCCTCAATAAGATAATCTAAAGCTTGGAACACCCTAAGCCGCCCAAAAGTTGTATAGGATCTTTATAAATCACTTCTTCACCGACTTTTTCTGGTTTTTTTGTGATTGGGTTAATTTCCATCACAGGCTTAATCTCTTTGACTTGAAAATGAAGATGGGGGCCAGTGCTATTTCCTGTGTTTCCTGACTTACCTACTGACGTCCCTGGGTACACAACTTGTGATTTAGTGACGTCAATTGAATCAAGGTGTATATAAGTTCCCTCAAAAACAGAGCTTCCTTTACGCCATTTGATCCTGACAAAATTACCGTTAAAATCATTTTCTCCTTTATCTGAAACGAATCCAAAGGCGGCTGCATGAACAGGAGTCCCAATAGGGCTCTGTATATCTATCCCCCTGTGGGGTTGTGGTACTCCTGTCACGGGATGAGTCCTTGATTCAGAAAAAATATCACCACTATCCATGTCGTAATTATCATTACTAGTTGCAGCTAAATTCTTGAAACAGTTCATCATACCGTCTCCTTCAGGATCCGCTGTTGATCCCGTATATCTTTTTATGCCTCGGCTATCATAAGCTCCGCCGCCACCGCTACCACCTTCAATATCTGGCGCATGTGTCGGAGGACTCCAACCGGTACCACCAAATTTTGCCCAGCATACCGTATTTCTAAATACCTCTCCCGACGAGGATGTCACAGTAGTATTTTCGCACTCATAACCTATAGGTGCCATACTTTGCGTTGACGAAGACAACAGTATGATAAATAGCCCAAACAAACCAATCACAACTCCTCTAAAACTTACACTCATACGTCCATTTCCATGTGTTTAATCGCGCTCTATAAAACCCTAAAAAAAACAAAAAATGTCAACAAAAATGATTATTTGTAAAATAATTTATAAAAAACCTAAATATCAACCTAATCAAACGATCGACGTCAAGCTGTGAATTTTTAGCGGAATATCTGTTTTAATCTGACTTTCCATTATAAAAATGGCCATTGTGCAGCCCGCAGCGGTTTGCGATGATGGCCTTTTATTTTGATGGACCTGTCACCAGATGCCTTACCAACGCCTGACGCCAAAAGAAGCCGCATTATTTGCCGATAAACACAGCGATTTGTTTGGCGATCATAGTCAGTTGACTGCAGAACTGCTGGATACCACAGGCCTGAATCAGGTGTTCAGAGTTAAAAATAACAGAGGCACCAGTCTTATTGTTAAACAAGCTTTACCTGAACATTCAGGGCTAACCCAACACTGGCCTGTTAGTTTACACAGAGCACAAATTGAAGCCGATGTACTAAAACATCACGCCAAAATATGCCCTGAGTATCTGGTGGAAGTTTTGTATTATGATCAGGAGCTTGCAGCTTTATTGCTGGAAGATTTATCTGATTGTGCTGTGCTCAGAAGCGCCTTTAAGGCAGGACACCAACCCGCCAATATTGGCCTGCATCTGGGGCGTTATCTGGCAAAAACCAGTTTTTACAGCAGCGATTTTGTGCTGACTGGTCCGGTGAAAAAAGCACGACAACTGCAATTTAATAACCCTGAACTTTGCCTTGTGACTGAAGATCTGGTGTTTACCGACCCCTACTGTAACCATGAACGCAATAGTCTCAGTGTGGCGCAACTGCCTGAACTGCGGGAGTTATGGCTTAATGAAACACTGCAGGCGGAAGTGGCTCAGTTAAAAGCAGACTTTCTGGCCAAACCCCAGGCCTTGCTGCATGGTGATTTGCACTGCGGTAATGTGCTGGTTAACCATGAAGAATACAAAGTGATAGGGGCAGAATTTGGTTGTTATGGTCCTGTGGCTTTTGATACAGGCACTTTTATTGCCAGCCTTCTCATCAATTTTATGGCACAGGCACAGACTAAATCCCCCCTGTTCCAGCCTTATTTATCAACTCAAATCAGCACGTTCTGGCGCGAGTTTTCTGCTGTATTCAGTACGCTGATGCAAAAAGAAACCAAAGATCAAAGTTTTCAGAATGCCCTCTATCAGCAAAACTTTATGCAGCACTTATGGCAGGATACTTTGGGTTATGCCGGTTGTGAATTGATCCGCCGTACCGTCGGCTGGGCTCAGGCTGAGGAATTAAAAAACCTAACGGATAGCAGTTTTAAACTTGAGGTTCAACGTCATCTGCTGACCCTGGGCCAGGATTTAATTCTGCAACGCCGGCAGATGACAGCAGAACAGTTCATGGCCAAACTGAGGCACTAAAGGAGTATAAGATGGAAAAAGTCACTGGTATAGGCGGCGTCTTTATTCGCGCTAAAGACCCACAGGCTCTGGCACTGTGGTATCAACAGCATTTGGGTATTCCACTGTCACCTGATGCCCCCTATGGCAGCTTTATCGCCCGGGCAGGGGATGAAACCGTCTGGTCGACTTTCGCCGCTGATACTGCTTATTTTGGTGCTCAAAGCCAGCAAAGTATGCTGAATTACAGAGTGACCGATTTAGACGCCATGTTAAAACAACTCAGAGCGGCCAATGTCTGGGTCGATGATCAGACAGAAGACGGCGATTACGGCAAATTTGGCTGGGCCAGAGACCCGGAAGGCAACAGATTTGAACTCTGGCAACCAAAAACTAAGTAACCTCTGCACGGCTGAGTGAAGCAGTTGATGCATGGTGCTGCTGAAATTCGCGTGTGATATCTGTCAGTTGACCTTGCTGCAACAATAAAATCCGATCTGCAGTTAAAATGGTATCAGGCCTGTGCGCCACAATAATGCGGCCAATCTGCAGCTGACGAATAGCCTGGTTCACTTTGGCTTCAAGCATCAGATCAAGATGGCTGGTGGCCTCATCCAGCACTAAGACCCTGGGTTTATGGTACAAAGCTCTGGCCAACAACAAACGCTGTTTCTGACCACCAGACAAGGCAGATCCCATATCACCAATCAGCGTATTGTAGCCCATCGGCATAGCCACTATATCCTGATGAATGGCCGCCAACCCGGCACAATGCATCAGATGCGGCACATCAGGTTTAGGGCTGAAAAAACAGATATTGTCCATCACTGAACCGGACAACAACTGGTCATTTTGCATCACAGCGGCAATTTGGCTGCGATAATGCTGCACACCAAAACCGCTGAGTTCCATACCATCCACTAGCACCTTGCCTTGCTGAGCCTTGACCAATCCCAGTATTACTTTTAATAAACTGGTTTTTCCTATGCCAGAAGGGCCGACAATGGCAACGCTCTCACCTGGTGCCAAGCGGAAATTCAGCTGATAAAACAGCCAGGGCTCCTGCTCCGCCTGCCGGAAACACACATCATGTAATTCAATATGTCCCTGCAGTTGAAAATAGGGCTGGTTTGCACCGCAGGGTTCTGTTTCTGTCAGCGCTATATCCGCCAGTCGCTGCAAATGTAAATCCAACATGCGGAATTCAACCCAGTGATCAATAAAAGCTGCTGCTCTTTGGGTGAACTGGGCTTTGTAGCTGGCAAAAGCGAATAACATGCCGACACTAAAAGCATTATCGAGCACAGCCAAAGCGGCCAGATAAATCACAACTATATGCTCAACCCCAAATAACAGCTGATGCGCAGCCTGCAACGAAATTTGCCAGCGCCCCAATCTGAACTGCTGATCCACAGCATCTGAGTATTGGTTTTGCCACAGGCTCAATCTTTGGCTTTGTTTTGAAAACAATTGTAAGGACTGGATGGCTCTTACACTCTCCATAAAACCGGATTGTTCTGTCGCCTGCGCCACTATGCTTTGTTCAGTGCACTGCTTCAGTGGGGCATAAAAAACAACCCTCAGCAGCGCATAAAGCAGCACTGCGACCAGCACAACAGCGGCCAGTACCGGGTGGTAGACAAAAAGTAATACCAGTACAGCGCATGCCATCAAGCCGTCAATCAGTGCTTCAATCAGGCTATTGGTGAGTAATTCCCGCAGTTGTTGCAAAGAGCCAAAACGCGACACTATGTCGCCCATATGGCGTTTCTCAAAAAAGCTCAGAGGCAGATGCAACAAATGCCGGAACAGATTGATCGCTAACTGCAGATTTAATACAGAACTTAAATGCAACACCAGCCAGCTGCGTAATGTATTGGTCAGAATTTGCAGCAACAAGAGAACAGCAAACCCCATGGCCAACACAGGCAGCAGGTCCAGATCCCGGCTGACCAGTACCTCATCCACCACCAATTGCATGTAATAGGGCGCAACCAGCAGGAAAAACTGTAACACCAGCGACATCAACAGGATCCGCAGCAAGGCAGCCCATAAACCAGATGCTGAAGACCAAAACTGCCTGACCCTTAGTTTTTGCCTTTGATCGGCTTTTTTAAAATTCGAAGCAGGTGTCAGTTCAAGTGCTATACCGGTAAAACACTGATCGATATCGCTAAAACTTAAGTCCCTTCGACCATAGGCCGGGTCAAGGATCTGGATTTTCTGGCCTTTTACTTTTACCAGCACCACAAAGTGACTCATCTGCCAATGTAAAATACAGGGCAGCTTTAACTGGGAAAGTTCTTCAGGTTCTAACCTCAAGGCACGGCCAGCCAGCCCCAGTTGATCAGCCAGCTGCATTAAATGCTGCAAAGTAGCACCTTTAAGAGACAACGAATAATGCTGGCGTAAGCTGGTCATATCGGTTTTATAACCATAAGCTCCAGCCACCATTGCCAGACATGCCAGCCCACATTCCGCTGCTTCGGATTGATAGATCATTTGCATATGTTTGCCTTAACTGGCCGCTGCTCACAGCAAGGCCTGTTGTTGTATGAGTAACCAGCAACATAACCAGCGCCCAAAAAACCTAGATCTGAAAGCGCCCTTTCAAACTAAGTAAAGGTTCAAGCAACCAACCTAAAACAGAACGCTGTTCAAGCACTATGTCAGCACTTAATAACATGCCGGCCTGCAGCGGCATTTGTTCGCCATAAGCTTCGATAAATTGCTGGTCCAGCTTCACCTGCACCTGATACACAGGTTCCTGGATTTGTACCGGGCTGTCCGGGTCCTGCGCCATCAGCACGGCTTTTGAAAGCTGGCTGACTTTGCCCTGATACAAGCCAAAACGCTGATAAGGAAAGGCATCAAACCGCAGCCAGGTCGTCTGGCCGGGTTGAATGAAGCCAAAAGCACGGGTTGGCACCAGCAACTGGGCATATAAAAAACCGGATTCAGGCAGCAACTGCATCAGCACCTGAGCACCTTGCAGCTGCTGGCCCTGACTGACTACCAGGTTGGTGACCCTGCCTGCGACTGGCGCTGTCAGCAGAATTTCCTCCCTGGCCAGCAGTTCGGTTTTTTGTTGCTCCAACTGCAGTTGTTCTGCCTGCAATTGCTGCAGTTGACGTTGCCGCTCAACAGGCAAAGCCTGCAGCTGATTTTGCCCCTGGATCTGTTGCTGACGGATAGACTGCGCCAGGGTTTGTACTTCAGCCAGTTGTTGCTGCAGCATCAGATGCTGATCTTGTTGTAGTTCCAGTTGCTGCCTGGGTAAATGGCCTTTGTGTGCAAGTTCCCGCTGGGAAAGCAAACGTTCAGCCTGCAAAGAAATGCGCTCTGAAAGTAGCTCCTGTTGACGCTGATTTTCCGCAAGCTGCTGTTTTATATTGTCAATTTGTGCTGACAATTGCGCCTGTTGTTGCTCAAAACTTTGCAGCAACTCCTGACGTTTTTGCGTATTTAACTTCAGTTGCAATGCCAAACTACTTTGCAGATGCCCGGTCAGGCTTTGCCCCGCAGCCAGATATTCGTCATTACTGAGTAAAGCCAGTTTTTGCCCAGCCCTGACCACAGCGCCCTCATGAACATACAGCTGCTTTAACACTGCGGTGCGCTGACTATGAATGCGGACAACACCACTGGAAGGTTTCAGATAACCCACTACAGTCTCTTTGCGGGAAAAGTTCGCCTGCTGCAACAACAGCAGTAAACTGAACAGGATAAAGACTAAACAACAACACAACACTGAGCTGCTGACTGGCTGCACAATACTGACCTGTCCTTCCAGCCGTTGCTGTTGCGCCTGTAAGGCTTTGGGGCGGAATAACGTCTGCTCTGTCGACATAGTGAAACTCCACGCAGTTTTGTACACTGCTAAAAGATTTTCCACCTGATGCCGACAGGCCTAAACCCGGCATGGCTGAAGAGACTCTGAGATAAGTCAGATAAAGTGTAGAACACAGATCACAAAAACAAACGATTTATTAACAATAATTAATAACAAAAGAAACAAATGCCAACACAAAAAATGGACACCGGAACAACACCTGTCGTAACGCTGGTTTGGGTACAACGAGCATGGAAAAAAGGCAAACATAATGCCTTCACTGACTTATGTTATTTTGGGCAACGTTATTATTTAGTGTTCCGTGAAGCTTCAACACACCACTCCAAAGACGGCCTGTTGCGGATCATGAGTTCAGTTCAGGGTAAAAAGTGGCGCACAGTGGCTGTATTACAGAATCCGCTGGCCGATTTACGGGATGGTAAACTGACTGTGACTCCCGACGGCAAGCTGCAGTTGTTAGCTGCAGCTGCTTTTCAAGACAGAACAACTCAGGCTTATCAGTCTTATCTGTGGCTTTCATCAGACGGCAAAAACTGGTCGGAACCACAAGCAATAGGCGAAGCTGATTACTGGGTATGGCGTTTAAGCTGGTTGGCTGAGCAGGCTTATGCCGTCGCTTACAAATGTGGCTCTGACCGGCATATCCGCTTATACCAACAAAACCAGCAGGGTTTGTTTGAGGTGGCGGCGCCCCGTATTTATGACCAGGGTTATGCCAATGAGGCGGCTTTGCTATTTGATCATCATCACACAGCCTGGTGTTTGTTACGCAAAGACCCGGACCATGGCCAGCTAGGCCATTCTTCCCCCCCCTACACTCAGTGGCAATGGGTAGATATTGGCTGCCGCATCGGTGGGCCGCAGGCTATTTTTACAGCCGCAGGACAGCTGCTGGCCGTGGTCAGGCTTTACGATGACAAAGTCCGAACCAGCCTTGTGACTCTGGATCTGAATACAGGGCAACTGACAGAGCTGCTTACGTTACCGTCCGGTGGTGATTGCAGTTACGCTGGTATGGTACTGCAACACAATAACCTGTTAGTCAGTTACTACTCTTCGCATCAGGGACGCAGCAGTATTTATACCGCTCTTTTACGGCTCGAAACCTGAGCCTGACTAAGTTAGCAACAGGTAAACCAGGCTTTACTTAAGTAGATAATCTGCAAATTAACTTCAACAAGCTGATGATTATTCGCCATTTTATCGGCAAGATCGGCAAAAGTAGTCGCAAAATGCTATAGTAGCAGACAAGTTGTCAGGGCAAACACTGTGGTCACTCCAGAGTTTGTAGGGTTCGCACTGGTAACCAATCCGCAGGACGCACCAGAAAACACATAACAGCCTAAAACTAAGGTAAAACATTGATGAAAACATGCAAAAAGTCTGTTCTGGCATTGAGTATTCAGGCCAGTCTGCTCGCTGCAGCCATGGGTCTTTCTCCTGCTTTATTTGCGCAGGAAAGTGACAAAGATCAGGCTGCTGAAGAGACCAAATTGGAACGCATTATGGTGACAGCACAAAAACGTGTACAAAGCACCCAGGAAGTTCCTATCTCTATTGCAACCTTAAGCGGTGAAAAGTTCGACGCTTTGTTTGCAGGTGGCGAGGATATTCAGGCTTTATCTGGCAAAGTCCCAGGTTTATACGCTGAATCATCAAACGGCCGTGCTGCACCACGTTTTTATATCCGTGGTTTGGGAAACACAGATTTTGACCTGGCAGCATCTCAGCCGGTATCTGTGATTATGGATGACGTGGTGATGGAAAACGTGATCCTCAAAAGTTTTCCGTTATTTGACGTAGAACAAGCTGAAGTGATCCGTGGCCCGCAAGGCACCTTGTTTGGTCGCAACACCACAGCAGGTATTGTGAAATTCAGTTCAGTCAAACCAACTCAGGACTTTGAAGCCTACACCAAAGCGACCATCGGAAGCTTAGGCACCATCAATGTCGAAGGTGCTGCTGGTGGTGGTTTAACGGACGAGTTATCTGCCCGTATCTCCCTGATGAACCAAAACCGCGATGACTGGGTAGATAACGGTTTTACCGGTGAAAAAGACTTTACTGGTGGTCATGACGAAAAAGCAGGCCGCGTCCAGTTTTTATATGACACTGACGCCTTTTCTGCCTTGCTGAACGTACATGGCCGTAAGCTGGATGGTACTTCTACGTTATTCCGTCGTAACATTCTGACTCCCGGCAGTAATGAGCTGAACGACAATTACGACCGCGATACCGTCTACTACGATGAAGGCGACGGCAACTTCCAAAAATACGACAATTTCGGTGCTTCATTAACGCTGGAATTTGATATTGACGGTATGACCTTCACCTCTATCACAGCGCAGGAAAATGCTGATGGTAATGGTAAAGGTGACATTGACGGCGGCAATACCGCAGGTCCTGGTCCTTCGAAATTTCCTGGCAATGTCACCGAAGATCAGTTAAATGATTTGGAACAGTTTACTCAGGAATTCCGTTT
>CBIMJC010000171.1:0-8740 GCA_966244125.1 uncultured Rheinheimera sp. | reverse complement strand
TTAGTACCTGACAGTTGGCTGCACCAGCCCTGGCTGATGCCATTGTCCTTGCAACGCCAGTATGCTTGTGTGCCGGGCAGAGATTACCCACACCCAGTTGTAGAGTTGCAACAGGCAATGCGACTGGCCAAGCAGCGCCTGACCGAATGCAAACAGCAGCAGGATCCAGACTGGTGGCGCGAGCAAAAACGACAGGTCGTGCAGCGTCACGCCAGCAGAAAAAGACCAGCAAAGCCCAGAGTTAAAGCTGTAACTTCAACGGCACAGCTCAGCTTAGATCTGAACCAATAAAACTTTTCTGCCAGCTCTATCGGGTCGCAGGGCGTTGAAAACCTTATACTAAGGTTCATTGGGTATATCAGTCTATTTAAGTTATGCTGGGTGCAGTTACTTTTAAAAGGAATGAGTTATGACCATCACCGTCAGCCAACATACTCCGGGGCAATTACGACAGACCATCCAGATCAACAGCCATCAGATCAATGCCGATTTAACTCAGGCCGCCGGAGGAACGGACACCGGACCAGATCCACATGATTTATTTGATGCCGCAGTCGCCACTTGTAAAGCCATGACTTTGCAGTTGTTCGCTAAACGTAAAAATATCCCGCTGCAGGAAGTCAAAGTAGAGATCAGCAGAGACGACAGCGCCGAAGCCAAAGGGTTGTATCAGTTGCATGTCAGTCTGGAACTGACAGGAGATTTAACCACAGAGCAGCGTGAGCAGTTGCTGGCTATTGCTGACAAATGCCCAGTGCATAAATTGATGACCCAGGCTGAAATACAGGTCCATACCAGCCTGAAAGCTGAACCCGCACCAGCCAATACAGCCGGGCCTTTGATTATTCAGCCTCAGGCCCGTGATATTGGTTTTATGATCAAAAGATTATTACCCGCCAAAGCGCAGCGCCGTGTGGGTCCTTTTATTTTTGTCGATCATATGGGGCCAGCCACTTTTGCCGCAGGCAGTACTGAAGGGGATGTGCGTCAGCATCCGCATATAGGCCTGGCGACAGTGACCTATTTATTTTCCGGTGCCATGCAGCATAGCGACACCTTAGGTACCCGTCAGCGCATCGAACCCGGTGCTATTAATCTGATGCGTGCAGGCCGCGGTATAGCTCACTCAGAACGTATTCCGGCCGATGTTCGTGAGCAACAGGCTCAGGTGGAAGGTATGCAAATCTGGCTGGTGTTACCTGAAGATGAAGCCGAATCTGAACCTTCGTTTCAACATTATCCTGCGGCACTGTTTCCCGCCATTCAGGTGCCAGGCAGTGAAATCAGGGTCTTGTTAGGTGAGTACTTCTCCCAGACCTCTGTGGTCAATTTTCCTTCGCGCTGCTGTTATGTTGAGTTGAAACTGGACCCATGCAGCAGCTTAACCTTGCCTAAATCAGAGCAGCAACTGGCTATTTATCTGGCTAAAGGTTCATTAAAACAGCCAGAACTTAACGCAGGACAAATGCTGGTGATGACTGAGGATTTAACAGTACTTGCCGGCGATGACGGCGCACATTTTATGCTGCTGGGAGGAGACGAAGTGGCAGATCCTGTGTTACTGAACTGGAACTTTGTTGCCCGCACTCAGGAGCGTCTGGCACAAGCCAAAGCGGACTGGAACAGCGGCAACTTCCCCCGCTTAAACGACGATGTGGAGTGGATCCCAGCCCCTTAATATCCAGCTGACCATCATCTGGTTTTACGCGCCGCCTGATACCATGCAGGCGGCTGCTGATCGAGCCAAAGCACCACTTTGCTCAGACTGTCAAACATCCGGAGTAAATAATCCGGGTCTATGTTTTGCCAGTCGTCCTGGGTTGTATGGTAATGATGATGAGTGTCTACGCCAAAAAACAAAAACGGAATACCGGCACGGCGAAATGGCGCATGGTCACTGGCATTAGCCCAGTCCAGTCTGTTTTGCCCCCTGAGTCCTTTGCCTCTTTGCCTTAATTTTAAATTCAGCGGGAAATTCTCTGTTTTCAGATAGTTCGCTACTCCGGGCAAAGAATGAGCTCCATACAAGTACAAATGATTTGTACGCTCGCCGCGACTGACCATATCCAGATTAATATTCAGCATGATCTTATCCAGAGCGACAGCAGGGGCAGCAACAAATGCCTTAGCACCATACAGACCTGACTCCTCAGCATCAGTAGCTACAAACAGATAATTGTAGGCTGGACAAGGCTGCTGCTTTAACAAAGCGGCCAAAGCCAGCATGGTCGCGACCCCTGAAGCATTGTCATCTGCGCCATTGTAAACTTTACCAGCCATCACACCCAGATGATCGTAATGAGCTGTCATCACTATATAAGCATCCGATCCAGAACAACTTTTTAACTCAGCAATCAGGTTAATCCCCTGCCGTTTGGTAAAACCTATGCTGTAATCAAAAGGATGCCTGAACTCTGGTTGAAGTGCCCTCAGGCCTAAAGCTAAAAAACGCTGCTGGATATAAACCCGGGCTAACTCGGCCCCGGCTTTTGCGGTTTTACGCCCGGCCATCTGGTCGTCGGACAAGTGTTGAATGTCCTGCAATAAAGCGGATCCCGCCTTCAGATCCGAACTAAAAACAGCACAGCTACAAAGTGCTATGCAGATCAGAAAGTACAAACAACCTGGCACCACAACCACCTCTTAATGCCGGACTACCGCAGTGGTCAGTCGATCCAATTTCCCCTGATAACGTTCACGTTCTGTTTTGTTAGGTGCAAACCTTGTCGCAGATCGTAAATACTGTTGTGCTTTATCTGCCTGCCCCAGAGTCAGATGGGCTTTGGCCAGACCAAACATGGCCTCTGATGATTGTTTGTCAAGCTGCAGGCTTTTTCTGAAATGGCCTATAGCCAGCTCAGTTTTACCTGAGGCGAGGGATTCATTACCCAACATGATGTGGTAATAAGGATTCTGGCTTCTTTTTGCGTTGACCATAGCTCTTAACTGTTCAGCCTTGTCCTGTTGCCCTGTTACTTCGTATAACAAAGCCAGATTGGCCTTGGAATTCAGCTGTTCTGGCTCCAGCCTTGCCGCTAACAAATAGACTTGCTCCGCCAGTTCAAACTGCTGTTTCTGCCGATACAAAACCCCCAGGTTATTCCAGTTCTCTGCTGTATCAGGAGCAAATTTTATCGCTGCTTTCAGGTAGCTGTACGCCAGATCGACCTTGCCATACACCATAGCTTCGGCCGCTTTGTTGTTATAGAACATCGAAATAACCTGACTTTGTTTTAACGGGACAGAAGGGAAGCTATTTCTGTTATTTTGCATACCAAAATCAATAACATAAGTGAATACACTATAGCTGATACCGCCGTTATTGTTGGTGCTCTTGCCACCTATTACATTCAGATTGACGTGCCCGTTTAACAAACTCTGGCCATTGTTTTGCGTCCAGTACTCCGGAATTTTTACGTCTCTGAACTCGACATTCAGATCAATCTCCTGAGCCAGGCTATAAGACAAGATGGATAAAGACAGACAGTTTGCCTGACGTGCGGCCAAAGTTTCAGCTGCAGTCAGAGTAGCATCGTTTTGATAGAGCAAATTATTACCTTTTTTAGAGAAAAGATAACTTAACAGTAAATCTGTTTTTACCCGAGCCGAACCACTTAAACGTGTCAAAGACTTAATTTCAGCCTTCGCCTGTTCCGGTAAAGCAAAAATTTGCTCAGGAGATTCGATCACTGTATCGGAGGGATTAAACAAGTCGTCCCGCAGCAAGTGGTCCGGTGCAACAGCAGAGAAATTGTTGTGCTGGCATGCAGCTAACAGCGCTGCCAAACAGATGGTCAAAATAAATTTCATGTTCGTCATCTGCGTCAATCTTTCATACCTAAACTATAGGCTAGTTTTATCACTTGCTCCGATTTCTCCCTCACCTGTCATCCCTCTTTTTCACCCTCCTGCATATTTGATAAAATTGGTACCCAAAGCAGGAAATAACTTTGCATATTTATCATATTTGCACTATTAATCAAAGATTCAATTGTGTTTAAATTTTAAGCAGAGGTAACCGTAGATGGATCAATCGTTACTTTCACCCGTGGTGCATGAAAAAATCCGCCATTTACACCCAGGCTCGCAAGTGGATTTACAATTCTCTCAGCCCGGTAGCTTAAGGATCCGCACATCCCTGGTAGGTTATGAAAAAAATCGCTATCTGGTGTTAAAACTGCCGCAACAAGTAGTGGAGGGTGGCTATAAAGACATATTTACAGAGGGCAATATGGTGGTGGTACGTTGCCTGCTGGAAGGTGATTTAGGCGAGTGTATTGCCTTTCGGGCCATGATCAAAACCGTCTCCCATCATCCGGTGCATTTGTTGTTTCTGGAGTACCCTCAGCAGATTGAAAACCGCTCGTTACGGGCGAAACAACGGATCCGGGCCTTTATTCCTGCTTACATTAGTCCGGTAGAACAAGGCGCTTTACCAGAAAATTTTTCCCTCTATAACGGTTTTGTCATCGACATTTCACCTTGTGGCTGTCGTTTTTCGATGAAACTGCATGCTGATTCCAGTCAGATCAACAAAGTGTCGGTGATGATGGAGTTGTTGGTGCCAGGTGAAGAAGAGCGTATTCAACTCCCTGGCGAAATTATGAACTGTCATCTGGAGTTACAGGAGTTGTCTTTAGGTATTAAGTTTGAGTTGCCGGAACGACAGGTCGCTAAAATGCTGCAACGTTTTATAGTCGACCCGGCTATCGCCAGTTAAATACAGGGGCAGAGCTCTGCCCCTGTCATCCTTACCCTAAATTAGGCGCTAACCAGCTTTCAGCTTGTTCTGCAGTCCAGCCTTTTTTCGCGGCGTATTCATCTTTTTGATCTGTGCCAATTTTGCTGACCGCAAAATATTTGCTATCCGGATGAGCAAAGTACCAGCCACTGACAGCAGCGCCTGGCCACATGGCGTAACTTTCAGTCAATTGGATGCCTGTCTGGGCTTCTACATCCAACAGTTGCCATAAGGTGCCTTTTTCTGTGTGTTCAGGACAAGCCGGATAACCAGGTGCAGGCCGAATCCCCTGATACAACTCACGAATAAGTTGCTCGTTATCCAACTGTTCATCCGGTGCATAACCCCAGAATTCACGGCGCACTCTCATATGCAGGTATTCAGCCAAAGCTTCAGCCAGACGATCCGCCAGGGCTTTGACCATAATGCTGTTGTAATCATCATGCTGGGCAGCAAATTCATCCGCCAGCTCATCGGCACCAAAGCCTGTGCTGACGGCAAAACCGCCAATATAATCAGCAATGCCCGACCCGACAGGAGCGACAAAATCAGCTAAGCAGCAGTTTGGATTGTCGTTACGCAGCTGCAATTGCTGACGTAGATTAAATAAACGACAACGCTCCACTGTTCTGCTTTCGTCTGTGTAGACAATAATGTCGTCACCTTCACTATTGGCCGGAAAGAAACCAAATACAGCTTTGCCCTGCACTTTTTTCTGCCGGATCATTAAATCCAGAATGGCATTGGCATCTTTGTGCACCCGGCGTGCTTCCATGCCCACTTCAGGGTGATTCAAAATGGCCGGGAATTTACCGGATAACTGCCAGGTCAGGAAAAATGGCGTCCAGTCGATGTAATCCCGCAGCACTTCTAAATCCACATCCTGCCATAAATGCACACCAGGTTGTTTAGGTGCAGCAGCCACTTTGGTTAAATCCAGCCGGAATTTATTGGCTCTGGCCTGCTCCAGCGTCAGTAACTTCTCGCCAGGGCGGCTGCGGGCATGCTGATCACGGGCTCTGTCGTATTCGTCATTCACCCGCTCTAAAAAGGCCGGTTTATGTTCTTTGCTAATAAGCGACTGCACCACTGAGACGCTACGCGACGCATTGGGCACATAGACCACACCATGCGGGTAATTGGGTGCAATTTTGATCGCAGTATGAGCTTTGGACGTTGTTGCGCCACCTATCAGTAACGGGATATCAAAACCTAAGCGGCTCATTTCTTTGGCCACATGCACCATCTCATCCAAAGAAGGCGTAATAAGGCCAGACAAACCAATAATATCCACATTCAGCTCTTTGGCTTTTTGCAGCAAGGTCGCACAAGGCACCATGACGCCAAGGTCAATCACTTCATAGTTATTGCACTGCAGCACTACACCGACGATGTTTTTGCCTATGTCATGCACATCACCTTTGACTGTTGCCATCAGGACTTTTCCCTGAGCCTGGGCACCAGTGCCGGCTTTTTCCAGTTCGATAAAAGGCTGTAAATAAGCCACAGCTTTTTTCATCACCCGGGCAGATTTCACCACCTGGGGCAGGAACATTTTGCCTTCACCAAATAAGTCGCCGACCACGTTCATGCCGTCCATCAAAGGGCCTTCAATCACATGCAAAGGCCGCTCTACCGTTAAACGGGCTTCTTCGGTGTCCTGATCGATAAAGTCAGTGATGCCTTTGACCAAGGCATGTTCAAGACGTTTATGCACAGGCCAGGCACGCCAGGCTTCGTCTTCTTTGACGGCAACAGAGCCATCGCCTTTAAACTCTGCGGCAATATCCAGTAAACGTTCTGTGGCATCTTCGCGGCGGTTTAAGATCACATCCTCAACCCGCTCACGCAGTAACTCCGGAATATCGTCATAGACCGCCAACTGACCGGCGTTGACTATGCCCATATCCATACCAGCCCCTATGGCATGATACAAAAATACTGAGTGCATGGCTTCTCGCACCGGGTCGTTACCACGGAACGAAAAGGAAATATTGGACACACCACCTGAAATTTTCGCATAAGGACATAAACGCTTGATTTCACGGGTGGCTTCAATAAAGTCGACGGCGTAATTGTTGTGTTCTTCTATACCGGTCGCGACCGCAAAAATATTCGGGTCGAAAATAATATCTTCAGGCGGAAAACCAATCTGATTGACCAGAATGTCATAAGCGCGTCGACAAATTTCAACTTTGCGCGCTTTGGTATCGGCCTGACCTTGTTCATCAAAGGCCATCACCACGACTGCGGCGCCATAACGGCGCAGCAATTTAGCCTGATGTAAAAACGGCTCTATGCCTTCTTTCAGCGAAATCGAATTAACAACGGCTTTGCCCTGAATACATTTCAGCGCCGCTTCAATCACCTCCCATTTGGACGAATCGACCATAATAGGCACACGGGAAATGTCCGGCTCGGATGCCAGTAAATTCAGGTAACGCACCATGGCGGCCTTGCTGTCGAGCATGGCTTCGTCCATGTTGATGTCGATGATTTGCGCACCATTTTCAACCTGCTGGCGTGCGACATCCAAAGCTTTTTCGTATTCGCCTTCTAAAATCAGCTTTTTAAAACGGGCTGAGCCTGTAACGTTGGTACGTTCACCCACATTGATAAAACGGGCTTGTTGTCGCATTACCACTCCAGACCAAAAGCTTCTAAACCAGACAAATGAAACTGGTGTGTTTTTTCTTTAGGCTGACGCGCAGGCTTTCCTGCGACCACATCGCTGATGGCTCTGATATGTTCAGGTGTAGTACCACAACAACCACCAACAATATTTAAAAAACCCTGCTCTGCCCAGTCGGCTATTTCTTTGGCCATCTCTGCTGCACCTAAATCGTATTCGCCAAATTCGTTAGGTAAACCGGCGTTTGGATGCACTGAAACATAACATTCTGAAATACCAGACAAAGTCTCCACATAAGGCCGCAATAAATCCGGGCCTAAAGCACAGTTCAAACCAAAACTGACAGGCTCAACATGAGAAAGTGAATGGTAAAAAGCTTCAGTGGTCTGGCCGGATAAAGTGCGGCCTGAGGCGTCAGTGATAGTGCCGGAGATCATCACAGGCAAAGCGTAACCCAGTTCATCAAACACTTGCAGTACGGCAAAAGCTGCGGCTTTGGCGTTTAGCGTATCAAAAATGGTTTCCAGCATAATAATGTCGGCGCCACCTTCTATCAGCGCATGGGTCGACTCGGCATAAGCGCTGACTAAAGTATCAAAATCTATATTGCGGTAACCCGGGTCGTTCACGTCGGGCGAAATGGAGGCTGTTCTGTTGGTTGGGCCTAATACACCAGCGACAAAACGTGGTTTGTCCGGCTTGCTGTATTCATCACAGGCCTGACGCGCCAAAGCGGCAGATTCGCGGTTAATGCGGGCCGATAAATGCGACATCTCGTAATCGGCCATCGCAATAGGTGTAGCGTTAAAACTATTGGTTTCAACAATATCAGCACCAGCAGCTAAATACTGGCGATGAATATCCAGGATCAATTCAGGTTTGGTCAGCACCAGCAAATCGTTATTGCCCTTTAAATCTGTGGACCAGTCGGCAAACTCAGTGCCGCGGTAATCGGCTTCCTGCAATTTATACTGCTGGATCATAGTGCCCATAGCACCATCCAGGACCAGAATACGCTCTGCTAACAAAGCACGAAGGGCGTCTGGAGTTAATACACTGGGATTGGTCATGACGAATGCCCTATCTGCTGAATATCAAAAGGTGTGGCCTGATACACATAATAATTCAGCCAGTTGCTGAATAATAAAAAGGCATGGCTTTGCCATAACTTATGGGGACCCTTGGCCGGATCGTTGTGTTTATAGTAGTTCTCTGGAATTTTTGGCTCAAGACCTGCCGCCAGATCACGCTGGTATTCATCATTTAAGGTGGTTAAATCATACTCCGGATGACCTGTGACAAAAACCCGGCTGCCACTGCTGTTTTGTAGCAAATAGGCACCCGTCACATCCGCTTCGGCTAACACG